>NZ_JBHXQY010000087.1:0-24414 GCF_042716955.1 Nocardiopsis sp. NPDC058631
GGGCTCCCGTGCGCGGCCGCCGTCCTTCGCCGGTCCTCAGTGGCCGATCGGGGCACCTTCCGCGGTGCCCGCCTCCACGCGGCGCACGAAGAAGGTCGCCGCGAAGGCCAGGACCGAGATCGTCGCGCCGAGGACGAAGGCGAGGTGGATGCCGCCCGCCTGGGCGCTGATCTCGGGGAGCCCGTCGGCGAGCAGGCCCGCCGAGCTGGCGGACATGACCGCGATGAACGTCGCGGTACCCGCCGCTCCCGCGACCTGCTGCACGGTGCCGACCACGGCGCTGCCGTGCGAGTAGAGGTCGGGCCTGAGCGAACCGAGCGCACCGGTGAGCAGCGGCGTGAACATGAACCCCAGGCCCGCGCTCAACAGGACGTGCGTGGCGACCAGGAAGCCCAGCGGCGTCTCGGTACCGAAGAGCGTCATGGTCCAGAGCACCAGCGAGACGACCGCGGCACCCGGGATCACCAGGGGACGCGGGCCGAACCGGTCGTAGAGGCGCCCGACCACCGGGGCGAGCAGACCCATCATCAGCCCACCGGGCAGCAGGGTCAGGCCCGTGACGAGTGTGTCGTGCTGGAGCACGTTCTGCATGTAGAGCGGTAGCAGGATGAGCGTGCCGAACAGGGCCATGAAGCTGACCGCGACGAGGCCGATCGAGATCGAGAACTGTCGCGAGCGGAACACGCGCAGGTCGAGCAGCGCGCGGTCGTCGCGCTGGAGGCGCAGCTGGCGCCACACGAACAGGGCCAGGGCGAGGGCGCCGCCCGTGATCGCGACCCACGGAGGCACGACGGCGGCGGCGTGGCCCTCGCCCAGGCTGGAGAAGCCGTAGACGAGACCGCCGAACGCGAACGCCGACACCAGGACCGACAGGAGGTCGAGGCGGGCGTGGCGGGTCTCGGTGACGTTGCGGATGAAGAGCGAGCCGAGGAGCAGGCCGACGAGCGCGATGGGCAGGACGAGCCCGAACATCCAGCGCCAGTCCAGGACGCTGAGGATGAGGCCGGCAAGTGTGGGGCCGATGGCGGGGGCGACCGAGATGACGATGGAGATGTTGCCCATGGTGCGGCCGCGGCGCTCCGGCGGAACGAGGTTCAGCACGGTCGTCATGAGCAGCGGCATCATGATCGCGGTTCCGACGGCCTGGACGACCCGGCCGGTCAGGAGGAAGCCGAAACCGGGTGCGAGGAAGCAGATCAGCGTGCCGATGCTGAACAGGGTCATGGCCGCGATGAACACCTGGCGGAGGTGGAACCGCTGGAGCAGGAAGCCCGTGGCCGGGATGACCACGGCCATCACGAGCATGAACGCCGAGGTCAGCCACTGTCCGGTGGAGACGGAGATCCCGAGGTCCCTGTTGAGGGCGGGCAGCGCCACGCCCATGATCGTCTCGTTCAGGATGACGACGAACGCCGATACGAGGAGCAGCGGGATGACGAGCCGGTCGGCGGTGCGCGGCTCCGCGCCGCCGCGCTGGCCGGCCGAGTTCTCCTCGGCTACGGATGGGTTGGGCTGCCCGGTCACAGGTGTCCTCGCGTTGTGGTGTGGGTGGTCGGTGTGTGTGGGGGGCGGGATCCGCGGGGGAAGTTGTCGAACCCGCCCAGAGGTAGACCAACCTCCCACGGGGCTGGGACATTCCCGGACCGGCGCGGCGTTCGCGGTTTCCTGTTGTGTTCCAGATCATGGGGCGCGCGGGAACCCGCGGGGTCGGCGCCGGGAGGTCCGGGCGCGCTCGGAGCCCTCGTCCTCCGCGTCCCCGTCCCGTGCGGCGGCGGGGAGGCCGTCGTCCTCGTAGGCGCCCGAGACCGATCCGGGATCCTGCTGTTCCAGCCGGGTACCGGTGCCGCCCAGCGCGGTGAACCGGAGGGGGCGACGCCGGGGCGACCGTGACTCCGACGAAGACCTGCCGCACGGTGCGGCCCCGGGGGATGCGGGCGATGAAGATCGCCATCAGAGGTCGTGCGGCTGGTCTGCGCCGACCTCGTCTCGCCGGCCCTGTTCGGCGACATCCGCGACGACGCCGACTTCCTCTCGGGGTACAGCGGGGCGGGAGGGCCCGTCGACTTCTCCCCGGGGCTCCTCCGACGGCTCGTCCCCTACCGGGCCTACCTGTACCTGATCACGTTCGTCGAGCCCCCGCCGCGCGCGCACGACCCCGTGTGCGCGGCCCGGGCCAGGGCGTTCCGGGGGCCGCTCCTGGAGGCGGAACCGGATCTGTTCGCCGGGCCGCCGGGCTGAGGTGCCTCCCCGGCCCCGGCGTCGGGCCGGGGGACGCGGCACCCCGTCTCCCCCGGCCCGGCCGGTCGGCTGTCAGTGGTGGTCCGGGACCGGTGGTTCCCCGAGGCCCGCCCTCCGGCGGGCACGGCGGCCCAGGCCCTCGACGGCGCGCAGCGCGTCGCGCACGTCCCTGGCCGAGGGGGTGAACGGCAGGTTGTGGATGGTCTCGCCCGGCGCGGTCGCCGCGGCCACGACCCGGTCGAGCGTGGCGTCGTCGGCGTCTCCCAGCCCGGCCTCGGTGAGCGTGGTGGGCAGGCCCACCCGGGCCGTGAACTCCGCGAAGGCGTCCACCTCCGAGGTGGGTGCGCCCTCCAGGAGCAACTGGGTGAGGGAGCCGATGTTGACCTTCTCCCCGTGCGCCAGGTGATGTGTCTGGTCGACCGCGGTCAACCCGTCGTGGACCGCGTGCGCGGCGGCCAGGCCGCCGGACTCGAAGCCGAGCCCGGACAGCAGGGTGTTGGCCTCCACCACCGCCTCGACGTCGGGTGTCACCAGGTTCCGCTCGACCGCCTCCAGCGCGGGCAGGGCGGACTCCCACAGGATGTCCCAGGACAGGCGCGCGAGCGCGGTCCCCGAGCGGGTCGGCAGTCCGCCCACCATGGTGTCGGTGTGCGCGTCGCGCACAGCGCGTGCCTCGATCCACGTGGCGAGCGCGTCGCCGACCCCCGCGGCGAGGAACCGGGTGGGCGCCTCGGCGACCAGCTGCGTGTCCACCACGACCAGGGCCGGGTTGCGGTTGTAGAAGCGGTACGACTCGAACGCGCCGGACTCGGTGTAGACGACCGACAGCGCAGACGTGGGCGCGTCCGTCGAGGCGACCGTCGCCGCGCTCACCCAGGGGACCCCGGAGTCGTCGCCCGCCGCCTTGGCGGTGTCGATCGCGGTCCCCCCGCCCAGGCCGATGACGACGTCGTGGCCGCCCTTGCCGATCACCGCGGCGACGCGCGCGGCCTCGGCCCTGGTCGGTACACCCCCGAACCGCTCGAAGGCGAGGGGCAGCCCGGCCTCCCGGAAGGAGTCGGTGACGACCTTTTCGGTCAGCCCGCGGACGACGTCGTCCACCAGGACGAGCGGCCGGGAGCCGTGGTCGGCGACCAGCTCGCCCAGTCTGGCCAGGGCTCCGCGTCCCTGGACGTAGCGTCCCGGCGAGGCGAAGATCCGCAGCCGGGGGCCCTGGATGTCCTCTCCCATGAGTGGGCAACCTCCTCTGGATCGGTGTGTCCCTTCCTCCCCCTGCTGACCGTTCGGGGACCGGCCCAAACCCCGGGGTGCGAAGCATCACCCGCCCTTGGACAAACCCGGGCCTTCGGCCGCGGTGCGGGGTCCGCGCCCCTCCCCGGCCCCGGTCGGGGTTCCACGCGCCCGGCGTGGACGCCGGCCTGGTCCCGGTCCGGCTCGTCGGGGAACCGGTAGCCCACCCGGAAACGGCACCGGGCCGCCTCCCCGGTGGGGAGGCGGCCCGGTGCGCGTGCGGCTCGGCGGGGTCAGCGCGGCAGGTGCTCGGCCAGCCAGGCCTCGACGTCGGCGGAGGAGCGCGGCAGACCGGCCGACATGACGGTACGGCCCTCCTCGGTGACCAGCACGTCGTCCTCGATGCGCACGCCGATGCCGCGCAGCTCCTCGGGGACGGTCGTGTCGTCGGGCTGGAAGTACAGGCCCGGCTCGACGGTGAGCACCATGCCCGGCTCCAGGTCGCCGTACAGGTGCAGCTCCTGGCGGGAGACCGCGCAGTCGTGCACGTCCATGCCGAGCATGTGGCCGGTGCCGTGCAGGGTGTACCTGCGCTGGAGCCCCAGCTCCAGGACCCGCTCGACCGGGCCCTCCAGCAGGCCCCACTCGACCAGGCCCTCGGCCAGGACGCGCTGGGACGCCTCGTGGAAGTCCGTGAACGGCCGTCCGGGGGCGACCGCGGCGATCCCCGCCTCCTGGGCGGCGTAGACCAGGTCGTACACCTTGCGCTGGAGGTCGGTGAACGTGCCCGAGACCGGCAGGGTGCGGGTGACGTCGGCCGTGTACAGGGTCGTGGTCTCCACGCCCGCGTCCAGGAGCAGCAGGTCGCCCTCGCGCACCGGACCGTCGTTGCGGGTCCAGTGCAGGGTGGTGGCGTTGGCGCCGGAGGCGGCGATCGTGCCGTAGCCGACGTCGTTGCCCTCCACACGGGCGCGCAGGAAGAACGTGCCCTCGACGAACCGCTCGGAGGTGTCCTTGGCCTGCGGCAGTGCGCGGACCACGTCCTCGAACCCGCGGGTGGTGGCGTCCACCGCCAGCTGGAGCTGGGCGACCTCCCACTCGTCCTTGACCAGGCGGTGGTCGGCCAGCGTCACGGCCAGGTCCTCGTCGAGCTGGGCGGACTTGGCGCGGGACCCGTCGTCGGCGTCGGCGCGCAGCTCGTCCACCAGGGCGTCGAGGGCGGCGTCGTGGCCGCGCACGATCCGGGTGGTGGCGGCGTCGGCGCGCAGCGCATCGGCGAGGCCGGTCACGTCGGCGGTGGCCGCACCCAGCAGGTCGGCGGCCTCACCCAGGCTGTGGCGGCGGCCGGTCCACAGCTCACCGTAGCTTCCGAGCCAGAACTCGCCGTTCTCGCGGTCGGAGCGGGGCTTGAGGTACAGGACGACGTCGTGGCCGCCCCCGGTGTTCGGGGAGAACACCAGGCAGCCGCCGTCGGAGGTGTCGCCGGTGAGATAGGCGTAGGCGGTGGCGGCCCGGAACGGGTACTCGGTGTCGTTGGAGCGGGTGAGCAGCTGTCCGGCGGGGACGACGAGGCGGTCACCGGGGAAGGCGGCGCTGAGGGCGGCGCGGCGGCGGGCGGTGTGCCCGGCCTGCTCGACCGGCTCCAGGTCCCGCAGCTCGGTGTCGGCCCACCCGGTGGTCATCCACGCGGCGAGCTCGTCGGAGACCGACTGTGCCTGCCCGTTCTTGCGTGGACTGAACACGGGTGCGCCCGTCGGGCCCGCGGGGCGCTGCTGCTCGCTCACGTCGTGACTCTCCTGTCGGATCTGTCGTCGTGGCCGTGGATGACGGCCTGCGGTGACCGTTGGTGACGGCCGTTGTCGCCCATCGTACGGGGGAGGTCGCGGGCACGGCCGCCCGTCGGGCATAGCGCCCCCCATAACGCGCGGGGCGCCGCCCGTGCCCGGCACCGCCCTCCACCGGTCGGACCGCCGCGGTTGGGACGGGTCACGCGGAGCACGGGCGGGGAGGCCCAGGGTCACAGGTCGTGCGCGAAGGGGATCGCCGAGGGGTGCGGCAGCTCGTCGAGGTCGGCCGGGTCGACCGACCGGTAGCCGATGCGCTCGTACAGGGCGAGCGCCTCGGGCTGGGAGGGGCCGGTGAAGAGCAGGACCCTCGTGTAGCCGAGGTCGCGGGCGGCCTCCTCCAGCGCCGCCATCACCTTCCTGGCGAGTCCGCGGCGGCGGTGCCGGCCCGACGTCCAGATCCGTTTGAACTCGGCGGTCTCGGACATGGACGCGCGGTCGCTCCTGTAGGGCCGGACCGCCCCCCCGGCCACGATCTCGCCGTCGGACTCGGCCAGGACGATGCGGCCGTGGGGGGCGGCGAACTCGGTCACCGGGTAGCGGGCCAGTTCGGCGGTCGCGCCCTCCGCCCCGTAGCGTTCTGTGTACTCCTCCAGCAGCCCGGCGAGCAGCCCCGCCACCCGGGGGTCGTCGTGGAGCACCCGCAGTATCCGCACCCGGCCGGTGATGCCGCCGGTCCCGGTGTCCTCCGTGCTGGTGTGCGTCACCGCGCTTGCCTCCCC
The DNA here is from genome assembly GCF_042716955.1 of Nocardiopsis sp. NPDC058631. Lineage (NCBI taxonomy): Bacteria > Bacillati > Actinomycetota > Actinomycetes > Streptosporangiales > Nocardiopsidaceae > Nocardiopsis > Nocardiopsis sp. NPDC058631. The sequence continues at coordinate 6,035 of NZ_JBHXQY010000087.1, forward strand.
TGTCGTGCGGGGGCCGCGACCACCCGTCCTCAGGCGCGGTGCCCGACCCCGCCGGAATACTACGTGCGGGTTCGCCGGGCACGCCACGTGGCGGCGGACACCACGGGCCCGGGCGGCGGCGTCACGGGGGACCCCCGCGGCGACCGGATGCGCCGTCCTCCCCGCCGTCGGTATCGCCCCCGCCGCACGCCTCCCCGCCCGTGTCGGCGTTGGGCCCGAACCGGGTGTCGCGGTCCTGCGGGTCGCCCGGGTCGGCGAGGTTGCCCAGGGTGGCCGCGACCGGTGGCAGGAGCGAGGCCACCGCGCACATGGCCACCGCCCACCCCGTGCCGAACAGGTGGTAGACGGGCAGCGAACCGGCGAAGAGGACCAGGCACGTGCCCATCAGGACGCTGTACTGCCGCACCCTGCGTCTCATCGGAAAAGCCCCTCACCGGCGTGGAGGTCCACGCTACCCCCGGGCGCGTCCCCACCACGTGCCCGGCGCGGCGGCCCCGCTAGGGTGTGCGCATGCCACTGACCGACCGCATCCTGCTCGGCCCCGGCCCGAGCAACCCCTATCCGGAGGCGACCCTGGGGCTCGCCGCGCCCCTCCTCGGTCACCTCGACCCCGAGTTCATCGCCGTGCTCGAACGCACCTGCGACCGGCTCCGCTCGCTGTGGGGCACCGGGAACCCGTTGACCCTTCCGCTGTCCGGTACCGGTTCCCTCGGTATGGAGACGGCCTTCGCCAACACCGTCTCCGAGGGCGACGTGGTGGTCGTCGCCGTCAACGGCCTGTTCGGCGAGCGGATGTGCGAGGTCGCCCGCCGCTACGGCGCCGAGGTCGTGCGGGTCGACCACGAGTGGGGACAGCCCGTGGACGTCCGGCGCGTGCTGGACGCCCACCCCTCCCCGAGGCTCGTCGCCGTGGTGCACGCCGAGACCTCGACCGGCGTGGTCAGCGACGTGGGCGCCCTGGGGCGGGCGCTACGCGAACGCTCCGACGACACGCTCCTGCTCGCCGACTGCGTGACCTCCCTGGGCGGCATGCCCCTGGAGCTCGACGCGTGGAAGGTCGACATCGCCTACTCCGGCACACAGAAGTGCCTGGGCGTCGCACCGGGGCTGGCCCCGTTCACCTTCTCCGAGCGCGCCTGGGAGCGCCGGGTCGCGACCCCGCCCGTGTGGTACGCCGACCTGGGGCTGCTGGGCGCCTACGTGCGCGGCGGCCCCACCGGGCGCGCCTACCACCACACCGCGCCCACGGCGATGATCGCGTCCCTGGACGCCGCGCTCGCCCGTATCGAGGCGGAGGGCCCGGACGCGGTGGCCGAGCGCCACCGCGCGGCCGGCGCCCGCCTGCGCGAGGGACTGGTGGACATGGGCCTGGAGCTGTTCGCCGCCGAGGGGCACCGGCTGGCGCAGCTCACGTCGGTGCGCGTCCCGGACGGGGTGGACTCGGCCAAGGTCAGGATGCGTCTGCTCGACGAGTACGGCCTGGAGATCGGCGCGGGTGTGGGCCGCTACGCGGCGTCCGTGTGGAGGATCGGGCTGATGGGGCACAACGCCCGCCTGGACCGCGCCGAGGTCGTACTCGCCGCGCTGCGCCGGGTCCTGGACAGGTAGCCGGGCTCTCCCGCCCCGGACCGGGGCGGGCACCGCCCGACCACGCCACCACGGCCCCTGCCCCGGTCGGCCCGGCGCAGGGGCTCGGCGGTCAGACCTCGGCGGGGTCGCGGGGCGCGGGGACGGACGGGGCCCGGAAGAGGGTGCGGGCGCGCAGTGCGCGGAACCCGTTCTCGACCTCGTACCCCGCCGCCAGCAGGCGTTCCCTGGCCTCGTCCGCGCTGCGCACGGTGGCCTCGTCGAAGATGAGGTTGTAGTACCGCTCCGGCACCAGTTCCAGCCCGGCGCGCAACCCCCGCAGGCCGGTGGTGGCGAGTGCGCCGCCTCCCGGCGCCTGCGGCAGCACGCCGTAGGCGCGGCGCGCCCAGGCGGGCAGGGTGGCGTAGGACAGCGCGCCGACGGGAAACCACAGTGGTTTGAGCGGGGCCAGCCACGCCAGGTGCCCGGGAACCCTGGGCCACAGCAGGAACCGCACCGCCTGCCGCGCCTCGGGGGTGACGCGCAGGGAGGGTCGGACCGCGGCGAGGTAGCGGCGCATGTCGGCGACGCTGCGGGGCACGTCGTCGCGGGAGAGGCCGACGTAGGTGGCGGTGTGCGACTGCTCGTCCAGGTACCGGTCCGCCTCCTGCTGCGTCAGCGGCACACCCGACCGGTGGGCGGTCTCCAGGTAGGAGGACACCTCCGCGCAGTGCACCCACACGAGCAGGTCGTGCTGGTCCACCCGGTGGTGGCGGCCGGTGGAGGGGTCGGTGAAGGACAGGGCGCGGTGCACCCGGCGGATGTGCGTGCCGAGGGTGTCGGCCTCGGTGAGGCTGCCGTAGGTGGTGACGGCCACGAAGTGGGCGGTGCGGAGCAGACGGCCGGTCGGGTCGGAGCGAAAGTCCGAACGCTGCCACACCCCCTGCATGGCCACGGGGTGGAGCGCCTGGAGCATCAGGGCCCGCACGCCCGCCACCCACATCGACCTGTCCAGGTGGATCTTCCAGGTGACGCTCTCCGGGGCGGCAACGGTCGGCTGCATCCGGTCTCCTCCAGACTGCGCGGGGGTTCGCGCCGTGCGGCGGACAGTGGTCCCACGATACGTCCGGGGTCCTGGAACCGCCCCCGGGCCCCCGCGTAGGCCGCACGGCCCGGCCCTGCGCTCAGGCGGAGCGGCCGCGCAGGTAGGCCAGGACCGCCTGGACCCGGCGGTGCACGTCCTCGTCCAGGGGCAGGTCGAGCTTGGAGAGGATGTTGCCCACGTGCTTGCCGACGGCGGCGTCGCTGACCACGAGCCGGCGGGCGATCGCCCCGTTGGAGTGCCCCTGCGCCATCAGGCCGAGCACTTCGAGCTCGCGGGGGGTCAGGCGTCCCAGCGGGTCGGACCGGCGTCGCAGCAGCTGGCGGACCACCTCGGGGTCCACGAAGGTCGCCCCGTCCACCACGCGCCTGAGCACGGACGCGAACTCGCGCACGTCCCCCACCCGCTGCTTGAGCAGGTAGCCGACCCCCTGGCCGTCCCCCGAGTCCAGCAGGTCGGAGGCGTAGCTCAGCTCCACGTACTGGCTGAGCGCCACCACCGCCAGCCCGGGGTGCTCGGCGCGCAGCCGGACCGCGGCGCGCAACCCCTCGTCGGTGAAGTCGGGGGGCATGCGGATGTCGGTGACGACCAGGCCCGGACGGTGCTCGGCGACCGCGGCCACCAGGGCCTCCCCGTCCCCGACTGCGGCCGCCACCGGGAATCCGAAGCGTTCCAGGACCCCGGCCAGCCCCTCCCTCAACAGCACGCCGTCCTCGGCGAGGACGGTCGGCACGGGGGTCAGAACAGCGGGGTCGGGGGGATCGGTCCGCACGGCAGCTCCACTCGGATTCGGGTCGGTCCGCCCACGGGGCTGGACAGCTCCATTGTGCCGCCCATGACGGCGACCCGGTCCTTGAGCCCGGTGAGGCCGGACCCGTTGCCGGGTTCGGCTCCGCCCTCCCCGTCGTCGGTGACCTCGACCAGGAGGGTGTCCGGGAGTCCGGGCGCCCCTGGCGAGGTGGAGGCGTGCACGGTCACCGCCGCGGCCCCGGTGTGCTTGGACACGTTGGTGAGGGCCTCGGCGACCACGAAGTAGGCCGTTCCCTCCACGTGGGCGGGCGGTCGGCCCGGGATGCGGGCGTCCACGCGCGTGGGGACCGGGCACCGGTCGGCCAGCTCCTCCAGAGCGGCGGTCAGGCCCCGGTCGGTGAGGACCCTGGGGTGGATGCCGCGCACCAGTTCGCGCAGTTCGTCGATGAGCTCGTCGGCGTTGGCCTGGGCCGCGGCCACACGCCGGTCGGCCTCGCCGCCCTCCTCCAGGTCCAGCCGGGCCAGCCCCAGGTCCACGGACAGGGCCACGAGCCGCTGCTGGGCCCCGTCGTGCAGGTCCCGCTCGATGCGCCTGCGCTCGTACTCGAAGGCGTTGACCAGCCGGGCGCGGGACTGGGTGACCTGGCTGAGTTCGGCGCGCAGTTCGTCCTTGGGCGGCCCGACCAGCAGGGCGCGGGCGATGACGGCGTGCACCTGCGCCAGGATCGCCGAGGCGTAGAGCAGCGCGACGAGGGCGACCGGGGCGAGGAGCGTGTAGGGGACCGCCTCCGCGGAGGAGGTGATGGTGACCAGGCCCAGGGCGACCTGCGCGCCCCGGGCCTCGTCGGCGAGGAGCGGCCCCGCGGCGAAGACCATCGCCGCGCTGAAGAGGGAGCCCAGCACCACGCAGGTGAGGAGCGCGACGGGGATCAGGAGCACCATGTAGCCGATCTCCCGCCAGGTCGCCCCTTCCGTGGACCGGGTGCGGATCCACGCCCACAGGCCCGGTTCCGGCACGCGGTGTCCACCGGGGAAGGGGCCGCGGGTGACCAGCGCGAGACGTCGGCGCTCCAGGGCCCCCAGGGGGAGGGCGATGAGCGGTGAGAAGACCACGACCATGGCCAGGCCCCCCAGGAACCCGGCAGCCATGGGGCCGGTGGAGAGGGTGTCCCACGGCCTTTTGAGGAGCATCCCCCCGATCAGTGTCCAGGGCAGGTAGACGGGCATGGCGACCACGGCCACCGCCAGGCCGACGAACATGGTGTTCGCGGAGTGGGCCAGCGCCCGCCAGGGCCAGGCGGTGAGGAGGAAACGGGGGCTCAGCAGCGCGGCGAGGAGTGTCCTCGGCGGCGCCTTCGTCGTGCGGGGCGAGGTCATGCCCCCACGGTAGGGAGGCGGGGGCCGGGCGGGAACCGGGCACACCACCGCGTCGGGGGTGGGGCCGGCCCCACCCCGGCGGGTTCGGCCGAGGGCGTCCGGCGCCTCACGGGAGCCGAGGTCGCGGTGGGCGCTCCAGCTCAGGACGGTAGGGTGGGGCGACGTGAGCGCGAAACCTGTGATCCCCGACGTCCTGGCTGCCCGCTACGCTTCGGCGGAGCTGACCCGGCTGTGGTCCCCCGAGTACAAGGTGGTCGCCGAGAGGCGGCTGTGGCTGGCCGTGTTGCGCGCCCAGGCACGTCTGGGCGTGGACGTGCCCGCCGGTGTGGCGGAGGACTACGAGAAGGTTCTGGAGCAGGTCGACCTGGCCTCCATCGCCGAGCGCGAGCGGGTCACCCGGCACGACGTGAAGGCCCGGATCGAGGAGTTCAACGCCCTCGCCGGCCACGAGCACGTGCACAAGGGCATGACCTCGCGCGACCTGACCGAGAACGTCGAACAGCTCCAGGTACGCGACAGCCTCCTGCTGGTGCGCGACCGCGTCGTGGCGCTCCTGGCCCGCCTGGGCCGGTTGTCGGCCGAGTACGGCGGGACCGTGATGGCGGGCCGCTCCCACAACGTGGCCGCGCAGGCCACCACGCTGGGCAAGCGCTTCGCGTCGATCGCCGACGAGGTGCTGGTCGCCCACGGCCGGCTGGAGGAGCTGATCGCCCGCTATCCGCTGCGCGGGATCAAGGGCCCGGTCGGCACCGCCCAGGACATGCTGGACCTGCTCGGCGGGGACCGCGAGGCGCTGGTCTCCCTGGAGAACGAGGTGGCCGGCCACCTGGGCTTCGAGCACCGGTTCACCAGTGTGGGCCAGGTGTACCCCCGCTCGCTGGACTTCGAGGTGCTGACGGCGCTGGTGCAGCTGGCGGCCGGCCCGTCGTCGCTGGCCAAGACGATCCGGCTGATGGCCGGGCACGAGCTGGTGACCGAGGGGTTCGCCGAGGGCCAGGTCGGTTCGTCGGCCATGCCCCACAAGATGAACACGCGTTCGTGCGAGCGGGTGAACGGGCTGACCGTGATCCTGCGCGGGTACTCGTCCATGGCCGGTGAGCTGGCCGGGGACCAGTGGAACGAGGGCGACGTCTCCTGCTCGGTGGTGCGCCGGGTGGCGCTGCCGGACGCGTTCTTCGCCTTCGACGGTCTGGTCGAGACGATGCTCACGGTGCTGGACGAGTTCGGCGCCTTCCCCGCGGTGGTCTCCGCCGAGCTGGACCGGTACCTGCCGTTCCTGGCCACGACCAAGATGCTGATGGCGGCCGTGCGCGCGGGGGTGGGCCGGGAGACCGCCCACGAGCTGATCAAGGAGCACGCGGTGGGGTCGGCCCTGGCGATGCGCCAGGAGGGGACGGGCAACAAGCTCCTGGAGCGGCTGGGCGGCGACGAGCGCTTCCCGCTGGACCGGGCCGCCCTGGAGGCGCTCCTGGCGGACCGGCTCACCTTCACCGGGGCCGCGGCCGACCAGGTCGCCGCCGTGGTGGAGCGGATCGACGGGATCGTGGCGGCGCACCCGGAGGCCGCCGCCTACTCCCCCGGCTCCATCCTGTAGCCGTTCGTGGGGCCCTCGGCGCCGCCGGGGGCCCGATCGCCGGGCCCGAGACGGGAGCGCACCGTCCCGGGCCCGCCGTGTGTCCGGGCCCCTCGCGCGCCCGTGTTGGCGTATGACGCAGTTCACTCGCGCGAACACTGGGTTCGAAAGTTAACACCTATTACGGTGAGGGTCCCAGTCCGCCCGAGAACCCCCGGAGTCCCCGTGACCGACCCCTCCTCCTTCGGCACCGCCCTGTGGACCCTGCTGATCGTCTCCGTGCTCGTCGTCGCCCTCGGGCTGGCCGCCGTGTCGGACATGGCCATGCGCCGCCGTGAGGACCGAGCCGCCGCACGGCACGCTCCGGGGGCCGGGAGTGCCGCCGCCCTCGCCGCCCCGTCCCCGCAGGGGAGCCCGGCCCGCGGCGAGGACTCCTACGCGGGCGGCGCCGACCACCGCTGACCGCGCCCCTCCTGAGCCCGACCCGCCGCGCTCAGCCCTGCCCCGCCACCAGCCGCGCGAAGAGGCCGGGGTCCGCGTTGCCGCCCGAGACCACCGCGACGGTCGCCTCGGGCCGTCCCGGGTCGGTGGCGATCCGGCCCGCGAGGAGGGCGGCGGCGGCCAGGGCCCCGCTGGGCTCGGCGACGAGGCGGGCGCCGTGGGCGAGGGCGGCGACGGCGCGGGCGATCTCGTCCTCGGTGACGGTGACGATCCCGTCGAGCCTGGCGTCGAGGTGCGCGAACGTGCGCTCGGACAGGCACACGCGGACACCGTCCGCCATGGTGCGGTGGGTGCGCTCGGGCGACCAGGTGACGAGGTGTCCGGCGCTCAGGCTCTCGGCGGCGTCGGCGGCCAGCTCGGGTTCGACACCGATGACGCGGACGCGGCGGGGTCGGACCGCCAGGGCGGCGGTGGACACACCGGAGGCCAGTCCTCCCCCGCCGACGGGGACGACGATGGTGGCCACCTCGGGCGACTGTTCCAGGATCTCCAGGCCGACGGTGCCCTGACCGGCGATGACGTGCGGGTCGTCGAAGGGCGGGACCAGGGCGAGGCGCTCGCTCTCGGCCAGCTCCCGGGCCACGGCGGCCCGCCGCTCGGGCGTGGCCATGACGACGCGTGCGCCGAGGGCGCGTATCCGCTCCACCTTGACCTCGGGCGCCCCCTCGGGGACGACGACGGTGCAGGGCACCCCCTGCCCGGCTGCGGCGCGGGCGAGGGCCTGGCCGTGGTTGCCGGAGGAGTGCGTGACCACGCCGGACCGGCGCTGGGCGGGATCGAGCAGGGCGACGGCGTTGGTGGCGCCCCTGATCTTGAAGGCGCCGGTGGGCTGGAGGCTCTCCGGTTTGAGGAGGAATCCGCTGCCCGGGGGGCCGACGGTCAGGGGGGTGCGGACCACGTGGCCCCGGATGCGGGCGGCTGCGGCGCGGACGTCGTCGACGGTGATCATTTTCATGCGCCGTGTATGCCCGGCGCTGACGCCGACACACGGCGGGGGCGGGATAATCGGAGCCGATGCGTACCGAATGGACTCCAGACGACCTGCCCGGACGGGCGTTCTACCAGCTGATGACCTCCGTGGTGGTGCCCCGCCCGATCGCGTGGGTCTCCACCACGTCCAGCGGGGGCGTGGACAACCTGGCACCGCACTCGTTCTTCACGATCTCCTGCACCGAGCCGCCGATCGTGCAGTTCACGTCGGTGGGGCGCAAGGACTCGCTGCGCAACGCGGAGGACACCGGCGAGTTCGTGGTGAACCTGGCGCCGGAGGCGATGTGGGACCAGGTGAACGCCAGCGGCACCGCGTATCCGCCGGAGGTCAGCGAGTTCGACGTGCTGGGTGTCGAGCGCGAGGCGAGCGCGGCGGTGCGGCCGCCCCGGGTCGCGGGGTCGCCGGTGGCCGTGGAGTGCGTTGTGCACTCGACGCTGCGTCTGGGCGACTCCACGGTGGTGTTCGGCCGGGTGGTGCGCGTGGCAGTGCGCGACGACGTCCTGCGTGACGGTCACCCCGAGGTGGAACTGATGCGCCCGCTCGCCCGGCTGGGCCGCAACGAGTGGTCGACGCTGGGCGGGGTGCGGGCGGTCGACCGCCTCCCGTACCGGCCCTGACCCCGGACACGGAAGCGCCCGGCCCCTGGAAGAACCGGTTCCGGGGCCGGGCGCTCCGTTCAGGCTACCGGCTCCTCCGCGGGGCCGGGCCGCTGGTCGGGGGCGCTCAGTCCTCGTGGCAGGCCACGAGGGGCTCGATGTTCACGCCGGAGTGGGTGGCGGTGAACCCGAAGCTGGTGGACTCACCGGGGTCGAGCCGCCCGTTGTGGGCGGAGTTGCGGGCTTCGAAGTGCGCGCCGTGGTTGACCAGGTCGGCGTTCCAGATGCTGGAGACCTCCTGACGGTTGGCGAACACCCAGTCGACCATCCAGCCGTCGGCGCCGTCCTCGCCCGCGGTGACCTCGACGTCCACCTGGAAGCCGTTCGACCACTGGTTGGTGACGGTGTACTCGGCCGTGCAGTACTCCGCGGGAGGGTCGGTGGGATCGGGCGTCGGATCGGGGGTGGGGTCCGGGTCGGGGTCCGGACTCGGGTCGGGGTCGCCGGGGTCGGTGCCCGGGTCCTCGCCGAAGACCACGTCGGAGCAGTTGTAGAACGCCTCCGGGCTGTCCGAGCGCTCCCACACCACGTAGACGATGTGGCGCCCCTCCCTGTCCGGGAGGTCGACGTCCCAGTAGTACTCGGCTCCGGCGTCGCCGCCGCTGCGCAGCGGCGGGTCCGTCACCTCGTCGACGAGTTCCAGGTCGTCCCAGTCCAGTGGCGACCCGGGATCGAACCCGTCCTCGGTGACGTAGGTGCGAAAGACGCCGGGGTGCGGGGCCCAGGCGTTGTGCCGGAACTCCACGGTGGTGTTCGGTTCCAGGGCGGTGGTGGGCCAGTCGGTGCGGGCCTCGTTGAAGGCGGCGAACCTGTCGGTGGGGCCGCACAGCTCACCGTCGGCCACGACCTCCTGGTGGCGCCCGTCCGCGTCGCTGATGAGGTTGCCGTACCAGTTCCAGAACGGGTAGTCGCCGCCCTCGTCCAGGGCGTCGGCGCAGGCCGCGTTGGTGGGCTGGAGGGCGCCGCCGCCGGTGCCGCCGGTGGCGTCCTGGAAGCAGGCGTAGGTGCGGCTGGCCGGGTAGGTGAACGCGCCGTGGGCCTCGGCGGAGTCGGGCAGGACGACGACGGCGGTGCCGACGGCGAGCCCGCCGAGCGCCGCGGCCAGGGCGATGGCGTTGCGTGACCTCATGGGCCACTCCTATCTCTGTGGGGGAACCCGGCCGCGCCGGGTGGCGCGGCCGGGGGTCACCGGGTGTCAGCCGGCGCAGGAGAGGGCGGGTGCGGAGAGGGTGCCGCCGTGGGAGCCGGTGAAGCCGAACGAGGTGGACCCGCCCGCGACGAGGGCACCGTTGTAGGCGGCGTTGGTGGCGGTGACGGTGGAGCCGCTGGTGGAGACGGAGGCGTTCCAGGCGTGGCCCACGCTCTCGCCCGCACCGGGGGTCCAGGTGACGGTCCAGCCGTCGAGGTCGGTCAGTGCGGTGACGGTCACCTCGCCCTGGAACCCGTCGTGCCACTGGTGGGAGACGCTGTACTCGGCCTCGCAGTCGGCCTCGGGGTCGGTGGGCTCCTCGGTCGGCGGGTCGGTGGGCTCCTCGGTCGGCGGGTCGGTGGGCTCGCCCGGACCGCCGTAGACCGGGGCCTCGACGGAGGTCTCGGCGATGCCGTCGGGACCGTGGAAGAAGCGCTCCCCCCAGGGGGTGAGGCTGTCGACGTCGAAGCCCTCGACCATGTCGAGGTACTCCACGGGGGACCCGTTGCCGCTCCAGGACCAGCCGATGTAGCCGAGTCCCAGGCGTTCGGTGTGCGCCATGATGGCGTCCTCGTCGGGGTTGCCGTCGCTGTGGTCGATGCCGAACTCGCCGACGATCAGCGGCAGCCCCGCGTCCGTGAAGTGCTCCAGGTAGGAGACCACGGTGGACTCCTGCTGGTAGACCCCGTACATGTGGACGGAGAACACCGTGTTGGCGTCGGGGTCGGCGTCGAAGACGCCCTGGGCGTTGTCGCGCATGGTGCCCTGCCAGTCCTGGCCCCAGTTGGGGGCGTCCACGACCAGGGTGTGGTCGAACCCGGCGTCGCGCAGGCGGCCGATCGCCTCACCGGTGTCGGCGGCCCAGTTCTGGTTGGTGGCCGCGTCGTTGCCGTAGGGCTCGTTGCCGATGTTGACGAGGACGTGGTCCTCCTCCCCCGCGACGGCGTCCTGGACGCGCAGCCAGTAGTCGACGGCCTGGTCGAGGGTGGCCGCCCCGCTCTGCTCTCCGTACCCGGTGGTGTCGTGCACCTCCAGCATGCAGATCAGGCGGTTGGCCTTGCAGTCGGCGACGACCGCGGCGACGTCGTCGACGCCGTTCTCCGTCCAGCGCTGCCCGCTGCTGAGGACGACCCGGACGGTGTTGGCGCCCAGGGACTTGATGTCCGCGAGCGCACCGGTCTCCTGGGGGTACCAGGTGTGGGCGTGGCTGACGCCGCGGATGACGAAGTCGTTTCCGGCCGCGTCGACGAGGCGGCCGTCGCTGACCCGGAACCCGGTGTCGGCGTGGGCCGGCACCGTGTGTACGAGGAGGGCGGTGACGAGGGAGAGGATCGCGCCGAGGGCGATCAGCAGGCGTGTTGCCATGGGGGCTCCAGGAGGGAAGGGTCGGCAGTGGTAGAGGGACGGCCCGGGTGCCGCCGGCCCGAGGAGGAGCGGGCCGGCGGCGGTCCGGGGTACCGGCCGGGGGCTGGGGACGCCGGAGGAGGCGGTACCGGTCTCCGGCGTCCGGTCGTGGGGCCCGCGCGCGTCCGGTGCGCGGTACCGGGGCGGGTCAGGTCGCGGCGCAGGCGGGTTCCGGTGCGGAGACGGTCCCGTCGTGGGTGCCGGTGAAGCCGAACGAGGTGGACCCGCCCGCGACGAGGACGCCGTTGTGGGCGGCGTTGGTGGCGGTGACGGCGGAGCCGTTGGTGGAGACGGAGGCGTTCCAGGCGTGGCCGACGCGTTCACCGCCGCCGAAGTCCCACGTCACGGTCCACCCGTCGACGGCCCTGCCCGCGGTGACGGTCACCTCGGCCTGGAATCCGTTCTGCCACTGGTTGACGACGCGGTAGGCGGCCTCGCAGTCCCCGGCCGGGTCGGTCGGCGGGTCGGTCGGCTGTGGTCCGGGGTCGCCGCCGAGGGCTTCGTGGATCGCCCAGTAGGCGGGTTTGGGCTGGTAGGAACCGTCGATCGGCAGGGGCGCACCCTGGCCCTCGAAGTGGTCGGGGACCCACGAGTAGGCGTCGGTGACACCCCACACGGTCACGCCCGTGCAGCCGTCGACCTCCAGGCAGGTGGTGACGACCTCCCGGTAGTCGTCCGCCTGCCGTTCCAGGTCGGCCTGGCTCGCGGGAACGTTCATGCGGATGTCGAGCTCGGTGATCCGCACCTCCAGCCCGAGGTCGGTGAAACGCTCGATGTTCTGGCGCATGTCGGCGGGGACCTGGCCCACGATCAGGTGGCTCTGGAACCCGATCCCGTCCAGGGGCACGCCCTGGTCCAGCAGGTCGACGACGAGGTCGTAGTAGGCGTTGCTCTTGGCGTTGACTCCGTCGATGCTGTAGTCGTTGATGTACAGCTCCGCCGCGGGGTCGGCCGCCCTGGCCATGCGCAGGGACTCGGCGACGAAGTCCTCGCCCAGCGTCCGGTGGAAGACCGAGTCCCGGAACCGCGCGTCGTCGCCGATGGGCTCGTTGACGACGTCCCAGGTGTCGATCCGTCCGGCGTAGCGGCCCATGGTGGTGGCGATGTGGTCGTCCATGACCTCCAGCAGCCCGTCCGCGGTGAACGTGCCCCCGGACACCCACGACGGCAGCTGGCTGTGCCAGACCAGGGTGTGCCCGTGGACGTCCTGACCGTGGGCCTCGGCGAAGTCGACCACCCGGTCGGCTCCGGACCAGGAGTACTGTCCCTGCTGCGGCTGGACCGCCTCCCACTTGAGGTCGTTCTCGTGGGTGACGGAGTTGAACTCGGCGGCGGCGGTCTGCGCGTACGCGGCCTCGTCGAGGCGGTGGGAGGCGAGGGCGGTTCCCATGAACACGCCGCGCTGGTCGGCCAGGTCCCGGAGAAACCCCTCCTGCGCGGCCTCGGCGGACGCGGGGGTGTGGTCGTGGGTGGCCGCGGGCCCGGCGGGGTCGGCGTGGACGGAAGGGGCCACCGTGAAGGTGACCGCCACGAGTGCGGCGCTCACGGCCGCGGGAAGGTGCCAACGCCGTCTGCGGCGGTGGACGGCGGGATGATCGGTCACATCGTTCTCCTCGGAGGGCGCCCCCGAGGGACCTCTCGGATGCCGCGGGGCAGGGGCGCGGCACCCCGGGTGGTGCGTCGACCGGGGTGGGGCAGCGCCTCGGCGGGGGCAGCGGGGGGCCGAGACAGGGGCGTGTGCGGGTCTGAGGACGTGGGGGGTCGGCCACGGCGGTGTCGGCGTCGACGGCGCGGGCCGTGGGGCGCGGTGTCCGCACCCGGTCTCGCTAGCGGTGCCTTCCGGTACCCGTGGGACCCGATCCCGTCTCGGGAGCGCTCCCATGAGCAGTGCCGAAAAATTAACACCATCGACAAGAGCCTGCAATGGGTGCAACCAGAGGAATCCGCGCCAGAATTCGTGATCTACAGGGCTTTTCGGACAGACAGCGAGAAGGGTGGCCGAAGGCGGGACCGGGGTCCGCCGGACCCGCCGTTCCAGCGCTCGCGCCCCGCGTGGTCCAAGCACCGGGTCGGGAGCGGGGGCCGCAGGCCGACAGGGGCTCCGCGTCAGGCCCTCGGCCCAGGGAGCCGCCGACACACCCGGCCGCCCCGGGCGATGGCTCCGGGGCGGGCGGGCAGCGCTGCGCTCAGCTGTCGGGCAGCGGCCAGTCCACCAGGGTGACGGGCTCGTCCCCGACCACCCAGGCGTCGTGGTTGGGCGGGACGACCGCGACCTGTCCGGCGCTCACCTCGCCCTCGGTACCGTCGTCCATCTGCCAGTGGAGGGTGCCCGAGATGATGTAGGCGCGGTGGTTCACCATGCACTTCGCTGTGCCGCGGGACTCGGTCATGTCCTCGGTCCAGCGCCACCCGGGCTGGAGCGTCAGCCTCATGGCCGCGTGACCGCCGACCTGCAGGGCCTCGGAACGGGCCCGGTCGAGCTCCTCGGTCACCTCCGCACGGGAGAAGTCGCCCACCACCGGCGTCGCGGCGGGGAGCTCGTCCCATGCCTGCACGGTGGACTGGTGGACGATCCGCCCATCCCGCAGGTCGAGCATGGTCATGCCCTGGACCTGCGTCCCGTCGGGGTAGACGCACCGCTCGGTGTAGGCGGCGTGGTCGCCGTCCACGACGCAGTGCAGGATCTCGTGGGTCATGTCGCGGGAGAAGATCTCGCGTACGGCGGGCGCGATGGAGTCCTTGCCGTGCAGGACCTCGGGCCAGCTGGGCTGCGTCCTCTTGTCGACCATCTCCATCTCGGCGTCGTCGGCGAACAGGGCGAGCATCGCGTCGGCGTCCGCCGACTCGATGGCGCGCGTGAGCGCCTCACTGTCGAACCGGGCACCCGTCTCGGTGTGGGTGGACATCGTTCGACCCCCTTCCCGCCTGCACGGCCAACTCTTGACCGAACCGGCTCTCCTACCCAGTCTGCGCCCCTTCCCGGTTGCGCTTCTGCCAAGGCGGAACCATCTCTGCACATCTGGCCGGACCCGACCGCGTCCCAGGGCCGACCGGCCGGGGGCCGGACCGGTACCAGGAGCCGCGAAGACGCCGGGCCCCACCGGCGGTCACACGGCCAGGTCGCCCGCGGGCGCGGGGAGCGTCGGCAGGTAGGGGGCCACCGGCGCGGGGTCTCCCCCGGTCCAGTCCATGGCCAGGATCTGGGCGATGCTGCGCCGGCCGGTCACGGCCCGGGCCAGCTCGAAGGCGGTACCGCTCAGCGTGAGCACGGCGCCCTCCCCGAGCGTCCACTCCTGCCCGGTGTCGGTGGCGACCACGCGCACCGGAGGGAGCTCCGCGGGCCAGCCCTTGGCCAGGCCGCCCAGCGGGAAGTCGGCGAGCTGGTCGGCGTCCTCGGTCTGTGCGGGCAACCCGAGGGCGCCCCGGACGTCGTTCTCGTGGTGCCACACGTCCAGGGCGGGCAGCCAGTAGCGCCTGCGCGTCTGGGAGGCGAGGAGTTCCAGCAGCGCCGGCGCGGTGCGGCGCCACTCGGCGATGACGCTCTCGGGGGTGTGGTCCGCCCGGTCCGCGACCTGGCGCGCGGTGACCTCGTCGGAGGCCGGAGGTGCGACGTCGCCCCGCACCACGTCGGTGCAGAGCCCGGCGAGGTGGGCGTAGACCTGCCGGACGGTCCATTCGGGACAGGCGGGCACGAGGGTGCCGAGCCGGCTCTCGTCGAGGGTGGCGGCCAGGTCGAGCATGCGGTTCTGGGACGTCTCGTAGATGCGCGCGGATTCCATCCCACCACCCTAACTAACACTGTTAGGAAAGGGTGGCCCCGCCCCCGATCCGAAGAAGGGGCGAGGCAGGCGTCCCGGAAGCGCTGGGCGCAGGACACCGCACGCCGTGGGCCCGGTCGGGGCGGGACCCGGTCAGGTACCCAGACCGGACATCAGCTCGGCGAACGGGGTCGGCTCCCCGTAGGGGTCGTCCACCCCGGACGCGTGGTCGGCCGCGAGCAGGGCCAGCTGCCGGGCAGCTCTGTCGACGCGCTCGGACAGCTCCCGGCCGCCGCCCTCGCCCGCACCCCAGTCCTCCGACGCCGCGTACACACCGGTCGGCACGACCACCGAGCGGGCGTAGGAGAACAGCGGGCGCAGGGCGTGCTCCAACACCAGCGAGTGGCGGGGGCTGCCTCCGGTCGCGGCGACGAGCACCGGCGTCCCGTCCAGGGCCTGGGGCTCGACGACGTCGAAGAACGACTTGAACAGTCCGCTGTAGGAGGCGTTGAACACCGGGGTGACCGCGATGACGCCGTCGGCGGCGGCGATGTCCTCCAGGACCCCGGGGAGGTCGCCGGTGGGCACCCGGGTCGTCATGGCGTTCATGATGTCGTGGGCCAGGTCGCGTAGTTCCACGGTCCGGGTCTCGACCTTCTCACCGCGGTCGCTCAGCGACGCCTCGGTGGCGGCGGTCAGCCGGTCGGCCAGCAGCCGCGTGGAGGACGGGGTGCTCAGCCCCGCCGACACGGTGACGATCCTGCGCGTGGTCATGCCTGGTCCTCCGCACGAAAGGTTTTCTAAGAAGAAGTTTCCCCGAAAGGATAATAGTCGGAACACCCGACCCGTGCGACCTATTCCCCCGTGGCCGGGAGGCCGAGCGCCCCGGGGACACACGAGTTTTCCCGCCCCCACCTGGAGGGACGGCCCGGGGCCCGCACCGCACAGGTGTAGCGCCCTCCTCTGCGGCTATGTGACCCGGAGGAGGCATGTCTAGTGCGGAGGAATCGTCACGTGAACGCACCCACCAGGCCGACCAGCGTCACCGCGGTCTTCGTCCTGCTGATCCTGATCACCCTCTACCAGATCGCCGCCGGCGGGCTCGCCCTCCTCGGCGGGTTCGCCGCCGAGGCCGCCCCCGCGATGGCGACCACGACGGACGTCCCCACCTGGGCCATCTTCGTGGCCGCGGCCATCGCCCTGGTGTACGGGGCCGCCTCGCTGGTGCTCGCGGTCATGGTCGGCAGGGGCCGGCGCTCGGCGCGGCCGGCCGCCCTGGGCGTCAACGCCGTCTACGGCGTGGGCATCCTCGCCCTGGCCTTCACCCCCGTCGCGGGTATCCCGGAGCTCGCCACAGCGGCGTTCGCCTTCACGGTGGTCGCGCTGCTGTACTCCGGGAGCGCCAAGGCGTACTTCGGCGGCGACTCCGTCCCCGCGGAGCCGAGCACCACCGGCTGACGCCCGGCCGGGAACGTCGGAGCGGGAACCGGGAGACACGGAGAACGGAGAGGGGGCACGGGGTCTGCGCCCCGTACCCCCGCAGTGGAAGACCCCTCCCCCGGGCTCAGGCGCGCCCGGCCCCTGTGTCCTTGCTGCCGCCGGCCCGCTTCGCCGCCAGCAGGGAGGCGTGGGTGGGGGCGTCGGGGACGTGCGCGGGCCGCCCGGCCGCGAACTCCTTGCGCAGCACGGGGACGACCTCCTCGCCGAGCAGGTCCAGCTGCTCCAGAACCGTCTTGAGCGGCAGGCCGGCGTGGTCCATGAGGAAGAGCTGGCGCTGGTAGTGGCCGAAGGAGTCGCGGAAGGACAGGGTGCGGTCGATGACCTCCTGCGGGCTGCCGACGGTCAGCGGGGTCTCGCGGGTGAACTCCTCCAGGCTGGGCCCGCCTCCGTAGACGGGGGCGTTGTCGAAGTAGGGGCGGAACTCCCTGACCGCGTCCTGGGAGTTCTTGCGCATGAACACCTGCCCGCCCAGGCCCACGATCGCCTGGTCGGCCTTGCCGTGGCCGTAGTGCTCGAAGCGGCGCCGGTAGAGGGAGATCAGCTTCTTGGTGTGGGTGGCGGGCCAGAAGATGTTGTTGTGGAAGAAGCCGTCACCGTAGTAGGCGGCCTGCTCGGCGATCTCCGGGCTGCGGATGGAGCCGTGCCAGACGAACGGCGGGACCTCGTCCAGGGGCCGGGGCGTGGAGGTGAAGCCCTGCAGCGGGGTGCGGAACTTGCCCTCCCAGTTCACGACGTCCTCGCGCCACAGGCGGTGGAGGAGGTTGTAGTTCTCCAGCGCCAGCGGGATGCCCTGGCGGATGTCCTGCCCGAACCAGGGGTAGACGGGGCCGGTGTTGCCGCGGCCCATCATCAGGTCCACCCGGCCGTCGGCCAGGTGCTGCAGCATCGCGAAGTCCTCGGAGATCTTCACCGGGTCGTTGGTGGTGATCAGCGTGGTGGAGGTGGACAGGATCAGCTTCTCGGTCCGCGCGGCGATGTAGCCGAGCATCGTCGTCGGGGAGGACGCGACGAACGGCGGGTTGTGGTGCTCGCCGGTGGCGAAGACGTCGAGGCCGACCTCCTCGGCCTTGAGCGCGATCGCGACCATCGCCTTGACGCGCTCGGCCTCGGTCGGCGTACGTCCCGTGGTCGGGTCGGTCGTCACGTCACTGACTGAGAAGATTCCGAACTGCATGGCCCGCCCCCCGATATTGTTTCCTAAGAAGTAATTTCCCATGAAGCTACCACGGGAACGGGTGGAGCGTCACACGTATTCCCCCGGCCTGCCCGGTTCGGTCGGGGCACGGGACCGGGGCGTGTCACGGAAAAAGGGGAGACATCGCGGCAGGGCCTCCGCCGCGGCGGCGGAAGGCGACGCGGACGAGCAGCACACCGGAACCGGCGGAGCATCCGTAGGGCATGAGCACCTCCTCGGGAGCGGATGGCCTGCCATCCCCTGTTTCCCACGGAACGCCCTCGCCCCCAAAAGGGAGAAGCCGGTTTCGGGTAAAGACGGGGACATGGTTTCCGGACCACCGCTCCGTCCACAGGCCGCAGGACATCTGTTCACGCAGAGGTGGTGTGCGGGTATGACCATGCGTACGGACCGGCCATCTCCCGGGGAAGGGAATCCGGTGCGAGGCAAGCAGAACGGTCGTCACCGTGTGCTATCCCTGACCCGAACCCCGCGGTCACCGGGTGTCACGGCGACCGGGACGTCCGAGTACGTGATCACACGAGAAGGAGGAGGGCGCGCCCCACCGGTCCCCGCGCCCGGAACCCCATGGCCATCACCCTCGACCCCCGACGACACCCCTCCGGCCCGGCCCCCGACCGCACCGAACGCGAGCCCGTCGTGCTCGCCGACGCCCTCGGCGACGTCCTCGCCGCCCTCACCGACCTGGACCCCGACCTGGCACTCGTGCCCGGCCCCGACGCCTGACACCTCACCTGTCGGGGCACGACCGCCTACGACACGCGGATGTACTCGTGCCAGCGGCTCAACCAGGTGCTGTGCGACACCCGCATCCTGCA
>NZ_JBHXQY010000087.1:24424-28108 GCF_042716955.1 Nocardiopsis sp. NPDC058631
GTGCCCCTGGGCCCCGGCCCCCACGCCGCACCCCCCCCGGGGGGGGCCCCCCCCGCGGGGGCCGGCCCCCGACAGGGCATGGCAGCGTCCCGGGTGCCGACGGGCGATCCCCCCGGGTGCCCGGGCAGGAAGGACGGCACCGGCTCGGTGGTGTCGCGCCGGCGGGCGTTGCACTGCGCCGGCTCCTCCACGGGTGACCCCAGCTCCAGGATCGCGCGGCCGTCCGTGTGCCGTACCGGGTACCGGGAAGCGAGACCGGCGTCCACACGGAACCGGGTGACGTGCCCCTCACCGTCACGTGGCAGGTTGCACCCCCGGGCGATCCGCCCCGCGCGGCCCTGGTGCGAAAGACGAGCTGCCCCGGCAGCCGGGGCGGCCGCTCGCGCCGTCCGAAAACCCTGACCAGATCAAGTTCCCGGGACCCCGCGGGCCTCCGCGGAGCCCTCGCCCACGCCACCTGACCTCCCCTCTCCGTACCGTTCACCGCAGGAGCTTGGGCATCACGTGCCACAGTCAGCACCCGCTTTTTACCGAGCGGACCGAAAATCGGCGCGTGAAACGGGAACACCATCAACATACGAAGCGTTCTCACAGGTGAAGCGCCCCAGACCGAACCCCGACCCCATGGCATTCCCACCACACCCACCCAGGTCCTGTGAGGCGCTCACACCACAAACCATGCGCGGATGCACGCGCTCGTGTCGGCAATGGGGGTTTCCGGCACGTACTCAGTCGCTGCATCCGCCTTCCCAGCGGCCAGACCGCACTCAGTGCACCCTGGCCGCGCCCGCTGTGGCCCGCGTTGGGGGACGTGGGCCACAGCTACGTCCGGGGACGTGCCGCCACACCGGCACGTCCCCGGACCCCTTTTCCCCGCGTCTGCCCCTTCGCCGTGCGGACACCGCCCCTCCGGGTGCGGGCCGGACACGGTCGCCCCCGCGCCGACCCCGGGACAGGCCGAGCCTCCGACCGAGGCCGGAAAGCGAGAGCACGGACGGCTCCCGAAAGGCCGGACCGCCCCTGCCGCAGTACGATGCGCTTACACCAGCGAGGCCGAGGGGACTCAGATGCCGAAGTCCGCAGGACGGGACGCGGGCGGGCCCGAGGAGCCACGGCTCAACCGGCGTCCGACCATGGCCGACGTCGCCGCGCGCGTGGGCGTCTCCCGGCAGCTGGTCTCCCTCGTCCTCAGCGGCCGCCCCGGTCCCAGCGCGACCGCCCGGGAGCAGGTCCTGCGGGCCGCGGAGGAGATCGGCTACCGCGCCGACACCGCCGCCCGCCTGCTGCGCCGGGCCCGCAGCCGCCAGGTCGGCGTGCTGTTCACCCTGGAGCACCCCCTGGACGCGCACGTGGTGGAGGCCCTCTACCCCGTGGCGGCCGAGCTCGACTACAGCGTCGTCCTCAGCGCCATGCTCACCACCCGCACCGAACGCGAGTCCGTCGACGACCTGCTGGGGCTGCGGTGCGAGGCCCTCATCCTCATCGGCATGTCGGCCGAGGCCCCGACCGACCTGGCCAAGGTCGCCGAGCTCGTGCCGGTGGTGGAGATCGGCCAGCGTACCGGGGCTCCCGGCACCGACAGTGTCCGGACCGCCGACGCCCGGGGGGTCCGCCAGGCGGTCGACCACCTGGTGTCGCTGGGCCACCGGGACATCTCCCACGTGGACGGGGGCGACCTGCCCGGCGCCCGCGAACGCCTCCGTGGCTACCGCGACGGCATGGCCGCGCACGGGCTGGCGGACCGCACCGACGTACTGCCCGGCGACTACACCGAGGAGTCGGGGGCGCGGGCCGCGCGCGTCCTGCTCGCCCGGGACCGGCCCCCGACGGCCGTGGTCGCGTGCAACGACCTGTGCGCCCTCGGCCTGGTGGGGACGCTGACCCGCGCCGGGACCGCCGTTCCGGGCGGTGTCTCCGTGGTGGGCTACGACGACAGCCGCACCGCCCGGCTGCCCTTCCTCCAGCTCACCTCGGTGCGCCAGGACGCGGCGGAGATGGCCCGCCTCGCGGTCCGCTCGGTGGCCGAGCGGCTGGACGACGGGCGCACCGAGAGCCGCCACCTGGTCCTGGAACCCGTACTCACCGTCCGGGCCAGTACGGGCGCGCCGCGGCCCGCATGATCCCGGCCCGGCCCGCGGTCCCCTCCGACGGCTGAAGCCCCGGCGCGCGGACGGCCAGGGGCGCGAGTGGCGAGGCTCTCTCCCCGTTCGGGACAGATCACACCCGAATCGTTTGAGATCTCCCCGAACGTGCTGCAAGGCTGGATTTAGCACGTGCCAAACAACCCGGCGCCCCTCTGGCCGCGGTCGGGTCGGGCGCGGGCACCCGGGCGACGAAGCCCGCCACCACCACCGTTCTCCCCGCTTCCCGTCTGGAGGGCCCACCCATGCCTCTGGCCCTGCTCGCCCTGGCTCTCGGGGCGTTCGCCATCGGTACCACCGAGTTCGTCATCATGGGGCTGCTGCCCGACGTCGCCGCCGACCTCGGCGTCCCGGTGCCCACCGCCGGATACCTCATCTCGGCCTACGCGCTGGGGGTGGTCGTCGGCGCGCCCCTGCTCACCGCGATCAGCACACGGGTGCCCCGCAAGACGGTCCTGATGCTCTTCATGGGGCTCTTCCTGGCGGGCAACCTGGCCACCGTCCTCGCCCCCTCCTTCGGGGCCGTGTTCGCCTCCCGTGTCCTGGCGGGACTCCCCCACGGGGCCTTCCTCGGCGTCGGCTCCCTGGTGGCCGCGCAGATGGCCGGCCCCGGGCGCCAGGCGACGGCGGTCTCGCGCGTGCTCATGGGACTGACCGTGGCGAACATCGTGGGCGTGCCCGTGGGTACCTTCCTGGGCCAGGCGATGGGATGGCGCGCCGCCTTCCTGGTCGTCTCCGTCATCGCCCTGCTCGCCACCCTGGGCGTCGCGGCGTTCGTGCCGCGCCAGCCCGCCGCTCCCGGTGCGGGCCTGCGCCAGGAGCTGTCCGAACTGGGACGGCCCCAGGTCGTTCTCGGTCTGACCACCGCCGTCTTCGGATTCGCCGGGGTCTTCGCCGTCTACAGCTACGTGTCGCCGATGATGACCGAGCTGGCGGGGATGTCCTCCTCGGCCGTGCCGGTCGTCCTGGCCCTGTTCGGGGTCGGCATGACCCTGGGCTCCCTGGTGGTGGGGCCCCTGGCCGACCGCGCGCTGCGCCCGACCATCTACGGTTCGCTCGCCGCGCTCGCGATCGTGCTGGCGCTGTTCACCGTGACCGTGCACAACCCCTGGACGGCGGCGGTCAGCCTCGTCGTCCTGGGCGCGGTGGGGTTCGGCGTGTGCACCCCGCTCCAGGTCCTGGTGATGAACCGGGCCGGGGCCGCACCGACCATGGCCGCCGCCTCGAACCACTCCGCGTTCAACCTGGCCAACGCCGGCGGGGCGTGGCTGGGCGGTATCGGGATCAGCGCCGGCCTGGGCTACACCTCCCCGGCCGTGATCGGGGCGCTCCTGGCCGTGGTCGGCCTGGGCATCGCCGTGCTGGCGGGCTTCCTGGACCGTCCGCGGCAGCGGGACCGCGTACACGAGGCCCCGGAGGCCGGCGTCCTGCGCTGACCGTTCCGCACCCGGGGGCGGCGGCCCCGCCGGGGACACCCGGGCGACCTTGAGAGCGCACGACACCCTGTGAGGGGGCGCGGCCGAAAAGAGAGACCACACTAACC
>NZ_JBHXQY010000088.1:0-13236 GCF_042716955.1 Nocardiopsis sp. NPDC058631
GACGTGCGTCCCCCCGGGGCCCTGCCGTGTGCCCGTTCCGCCGGAGGTGCGGGACGATTCGGGGCGGTCCCGGAACTTCCCTGACATGCGTGCCGTTGTCTGAGCGTCAATGCCTATGTGTCGTTCGATAGCCGAACGTAGAACGGTTTCCGTTTTGTGATCGACGGGCTAGGCTCGCTCTACAGGCACCGCACGCGCGCCACGCGTCGGAGTTCGTTCCCGGGGCGGGAAGGCCCCTCCCCCGTCGTCCCGCACACCGAGACCGCGCCGCTCCAGGCCAGCCCGGCGAACCCTGTGCACCGCCGGCGGAGACGCAGACCGGCCCCGCACGGTCGGATATCCCCCAAAGACAACAGGAGCGTTGTGGTGACTCCCGCCAAGCCGAACGCACGCCGCCTTGTCGGCGCAGGCGTCCTGTTCGCCGCGCTCGGCGCGATCGGTCCCGCGTCCGTCCTCCCCACCGCCGCCGCCTCCACGACCCCCATGCTCTGGGGGAACGCCCAGGCCTGGGTCGCCGACGGCGACATCGTCACCGGCTACTCCACCGCCGTCAGCTTCGGCGGCGAGACCGAGGCCAGCGCCACCACCGAGGACCTCTTCGGTCCGATGGCCGCCTACGTGGAGATCGACGGCGAGAGCCACACCCTCGTCGACGGCCAGGGCGCCCGCGCCTCCGCCACGGTCGACACCGCCACCTTCCGTATGGGTATCGCCGACCTCGTCGCCCACGGGATGGTCGACGTCCCGCCGGGGGTGGAGCCGGCCGAGCCCTCCGCGGACCCGGAAGAGGAGACGCCCCAGGAGGGGGACACCCCCTTCCACGAGGAGCCCAGTCCCGACGCCACGGGAGAGGGACGCGTGCCCGGCGATGCGGACGGGGAGGGTGAACAGCCCCAGGAACCGGAGAAGAGCCCGGAGGAGCCCGCCGACCGGCCCGTGGAGACGCCGGAGCAGTCCCCGAGCGGGGACGACGATGTCATCGTCCTGGACGAGAGCACCTCCGACACGGTCGCCGCCGACGACAACGCCGTGGAGTTCACCCTCACCGACGTGGCCACCACGGCGAGCGCCGACTACGGCGGATCGACCGAGGCGACGTTCGAGCACGGCGACCTGACCGCGTTCGGAGTCCCGGTGGGCCCGGTGGGAACGGACGGGGTCGTCGTGGAGGACGTCCTCGAACTGTTCGACGAGAAGGGTGACGTGGCCCTGACGGTGCCCGTGAGCGTGCGCTTCGTCGTCAACGAGACGACCTTCGAGGACGAGGACGCCGACTGGGAGGGCATGGGCGTCCGCAGCTGGATGACCGCGTGGATCCAGGTGGGGGACGCCGAGGAGGAACAGCGGTTCGCTGTGGACTTCGCCGACTCGTGGGCACTCGGCTCCACCTACGCGGCGAGCGCGCCTGCCGTACCCGGTGACAAGGGGGAGGCCGCCGAGGAGGAGGCCGCCAGGTCCGACAACCGCCTGGCGACCACCGGAAGCTCACTGGCCGGGCTGATCACGGCCGCCGTGGTGGCGGTGGGCGGTGGCGCCGCCGCGACCTTCCTCGCCCGCAAGCGCACCACCGCCATGGATGACCAGATCGGGGACTGAGCCCCGTCGGCCGGACCCCCGGCCGCACTTTCGCCGTCCGGCCTCGCACCCCGGGGCCGGACGATGGCGGGGCGCGGGCGACCTCCCCGCGCCCCCAGTATGTAACGAAATGATAACCCCCATGGGCCCCGCCCCACCTGGCGGGCGGCCCACAGCCCCTCTTTCAGTGCTCCACGTTTTGGCAGGTCAGAGCCGAATGTGAACAGCACGTTCACGTTTGCCCGGTGATCACGGGGCCGGATACAACGGGTCAGTCGCACGGGTCGCCTCCGGCCCGGCCGAAATCCGGGCGGCACCTGACCCGAGGGGGAAGCGATGACCGTGCTGGTGACCGGCGCGACGGGGAACGTGGGCAGGCTCGTGGTCCGACGGCTGCACGACGCGGGCCTCCCCGTCCGCGCGATGACCCGGACGTCCCTGCACCCGGACCTGCCCCGGGCGGTCGAGGTGGTCCACGGGGACCTCGCCTTTCCGGACACCCTCACCGACGCCCTGCGCGGCGTCGACCGGCTCTACCTCTTCCCCGTCCCCGGGGCCGCCTCCGAGGTCGTCAGGCGCGCCGTGGAGGCCGGGGTGCGCCGCATCGTCACCCTCTCCTCCGCCGCTGTCACGGGCGGGTACGACACCGACTTCCACCTGCCCGTCGAACAGGCCGTGGAGAGCTCCGGGGTCGAGTGGACACACGTCCGACCCGGCGAGTTCGCGCTCAACAAGCTGTGGCTCTGGGGCCCCTCCATCCGTACCGGGAACATCGTCCGCGACCCGGAGCCGGAGGCGGCCTGGTACCCCACGCACGAGGCCGATATCGCCGATGTCGCGGTGGCGGCCCTCCTCGGGGACGGGCACGCCGGCACGGCCCACACCTTCGGCGGGCCCGAGCTGATCAGCCACCGCGAGCAGGTCGAGGCGATCTCCCGGGCCCTCGGCCGCGAGATCCGCTTCGAGGTGGTCACCCCGGAGGAGGCCCGTGAGCACTACCGCGCGCAGGGCGGGTTCGCGGCCGACAACGCCGACATGCTGCTGGGGTTCACGGACTACTCCGGAGGCGACGCCGACGCCGACACCTGGGCCGAAGCGGCCGAGCCGACCGGGCCCGACGGTGCTCCCGCCACTGCGAGCGAGGTCACCGGGCGGCCCGCCCGCACCTTCGCGGAGTGGGCACGGGACCACGCCGACGACTTCCGCTGAGCGGGGAGCGGTCTTTGCCCGCCCCGCGCCGATCCGCTGTCCGGCACGGCCCCTGGCGTGGGCGGCCCGCGCCGATCCGGGTCGGGTCCGGCGGAGAACCGGGGAGGGGCGTGCGGTACCCCTACGGACCGTACCCGAGGGCAGCACGGTGTCGGCGGACCCCGTGGGCCCCCTGTCTTCCAGACAACCCCACCGTCGTCGGCGGCGCCACCACTGTCCACAGCCTGTGGACAACTTGCGCGTCCTCGCGGAGGACCGGGGCGGGTGTGCGCGGAGAGTCACGAACCGGAGGGGGTCGTTGCGCCCGCTCAGGGGCGGAACAGGGGCCTCGGCGGGCCCGGAGCGGGCCGGGGAAGGTACGGACAAGGCGGGCGGGCCTCCCTCAGGGGAGACCCGCCCACGAATCGTCTCAGCCTCTGTCAGTAGCCGGTGTGCGTCGGCCGTTCCCCCCGGAATCGGCACAGACCGGGGGAGATCACTCCGTACGCTGGCTGGGGATTCCGGCCAGCAGGGCACGGACCTCGGTCTCGCGGTAGCGGCGGTGTCCGCCCAAGGTGCGGATCGAGGTCAGCTTGCCCGCCTTGGCCCAGCGTGTCACGGTCTTGGGGTCCACACGGAACATGGTGGCAACCTCGGCGGGGGTCAACAGGGGCTCCGCCTCGGGCGTGCGAGTTGACATGTGTACGGCCTCTCCTCCTGGATCTGTGTGCCGATCCTTGAGCCTTAATCCTGGCACTTGGCCCGGATGTGCAATATTTGCACTACGTCTATATTGGCATCACCCGAGGTGATTGCGCGACCACTCCAAGCAACTTTGCACGTGGGAGGCCAACGAAAACCGCCCGTGGCCGCGTCACGCTAAGTGATTCTAGCGACACGTTTAGTGGCATGTGGCGTATTCGGTCAAAACTTCGTTCTCCGGCCTCGTTTTTCTCTATCCGGAGTTCCCGAAGTGCTACGGAAGCCTGGCCGAAACCCGGCGTCCGAGTCCGGCGCCCGGGATCGGGGTCCCCGGTCGGCCGCCGCGCGGAGGGAAGTGGCGTGCGTCGGTGGATGCGGGCTCCGCGGGAGTCGACTGGTGGGTCGGCTCGCGTGGATTCCCTGCGTGACAAGGGTTTTCTCGTTACTCAGAGTGCACTCGGTGATCGACTGGCTACAGTCTATGCTGATCCCTATCGGGCGTTATGCCCAGTTTCACGACGCTTGATGTCGTGCACAGGCGACATCAGGACCCGCGCCTTTGTCACGTGCGAAAAAGCGATCCGACACGTCGAGAAACCTGGTGTACCAGGTTGGTGTCCGGCGTGGCGTGCCCGCCTGGGCCGCCTCGGATGACGACAGGGCGCCGTCCGCTGTCCACGAAACCCTGGGCCACCCATGACCCTCAGTTGGCGTGCTGGAGGGCGCGGACCGACCTCCAGCGCCGGGTGAGCCGCTCCCGCAGCTCCAGCACGCGTTTTCCGTCGCCCTTGGCCAGCGCCTCCACCGCCCCCGCGACCTCGGCGACCGACCGGTCCTCGCTGAGGTGGTCGTCGCTGAGCAGGTGGGGCAGGCCGCCGTAGTCCAGTTCCAGCAGGGACTCGGGGTGCGCTGTCAGGGAGAGCCAGTCGACCAGGTGCTCGGTGGAGGCGGACACCGCGTGCTCGCCGATGTGCTCCCTCAGGACCGCCGCGGTGTGCTCCAGCCGCCGTTTGGCCAGGGACGTCCGCGTCAGGTACAGGAGTGTGCGCGTGGAGTTCGCCGACAGGACCAGGCACCGCTCCTGGCCCTCGAAGGGCACGAACCACGGCACCGGGATGGTCCAGTTGCTCGACAGGATGCCGGGACGCAGCGTTCCGCCGGAGTCGCGCCACTTCCGGTAGCCCTCCTCGGCCCGCTCCGCCTCGGGCTCGGGCACGAACACCTCGCACAGGGCCGTCGGCATCGATCCGCTGAACTCCGCGAAGGCCCGCCACGACCGCAGCCGTGTCTGCCACGGGCACACGTACAGGCGCTCGTCCACACGGCGGAGGTAGGCGTCCCGGCTCTCCTCCTCCGGCGCCGCCGACGGTGGGGTCGTGAGCAGGCGGTTCAGGCTCTCCTCGTGCTCCGCCGCCAGCGCGTTGATCCGACGGGGTCTGCCGGGCGACGACGCGTAGACCTCCCAGTACCTGCGGTCGCGTGGGGGGAAGGCGTCGATCGGCTGGTAGACACGGAGGTAGGCGGTGTAGGGCAGCACGATCGAATCGTGGCACATATCGTTGCGTGTGGCACTCACCTCCGGAACGTCCGGCGGGCAGGCGATCCGCGCGCGCACCACATCCGTCACACCCGGGTGGCGTAGGCACGACGGGGGCCGACCAGGTACGGTTGTGTGTGTACGTAAGCTGACGCCTGTCGTCAGTCGCGTTTGACGGCCGTCAGCCCGATAGTGCGGGTTAGTAAGTGATCTCGGGTTCGTCGGAACCCAATCGTTGAGGGGGTCGAGCCAATGGGGCGCGGCCGAGCCAAGGCCAAGCAGCAGAAGGTCGCCCGGAAGCTCAAGTACAGCTCCGGTGGGACCGACCTTGATCGGCTGCGGTCGGAGCTGGGTGTCGCTGAGGACGAGGGGTCTCCCTCCGGGCCGTTGGGGCCGGACGAGCCTCACACGGATTCTCAGGACGATCTGGTCGACCGTTACGCGGATCTTGCCGACAAGTACTCGGACTCCGACAAGTAGTACGGAGTGCGCCGAGACTTCTGGTCGCTCGGGACGACAACCGCTGACCTGTAGCGGTTACGGCTTGCCCGTGGGGAAGCCGTCGCGGACAGGTGGATATAGCCGGTGCGAACCACTGTGGTGGTTCGCACCGGCTATGTTCGCGTCCGTTTCTCACGCGTCCCGGTACTCACCGGTCAGGGCGGACTGCCCGGAACCGGTCGTCACCGTGCCCAGCCTCCAGGCCGGGACACCGCGGTCCGCGAGGACCTCCATGGCGCGTACGGCGTCGTCCGCCGCGACGATGGCCACCATGCCCACACCCATGTTGAACGTGGCCTCCATGTCCTCGCGGCTCACGCCGCCCTTGTCGGCCAGGTAGCCGAACACGGGGGCGGGTGCCCAGGTGGAGCGGTCCAGTTCGGCGTCCAGGTGGTCGGGCAGGGACCGGGACAGGTTCGCCGCCAGTCCGCCACCGGTGATGTGCGAGTAGGCGTGCACCTCCACCGCCCCGGTCAGCGCGACGCAGTCCTTGGCGTACACCCGGGTCGGGGTGAGCAGGACCTCCCCCAGGACCCCGCCCAGCTCGGGCACGTGCGCGAACAGGTCCAGGTCCGCCCGGTCCACGATGTGCCGGACCAGCGAGTAGCCGTTGGAGTGGGGGCCCGAGGAGGCCATCGCGATCACCGCGTCGCCCTCGCGGACCCGCGCCTGGCCGAGGATCGAGTCACCCTCGACCACACCGGTGCCCGCGCCGGCCAGGTCGTACTCACCGGGCTCCATGGCGCCCGGGTGCTCGGCGGTCTCCCCGCCGATCAGCGAGCAGCCCGCCTGGTGGCAGCCCTCCGCGATGCCGCCGACGATCTCGGCGATGCGCTCGGGGACCACGGCGCCGCAGGCCACGTAGTCCGTCATGAACAGTGGCTCGGCGCCGCTCACCACCAGGTCGTCGACGACCATGCCGACCAGGTCGATGCCGATCGTGTCGTGCTTGTCCATCTGCTGGGCGAGCATGACCTTGGTGCCCACGCCGTCGGTGGAGGTCGCCAGGACCGGGTCCTTGTACTTGCCGACGTCCAGTCGGAACAGGCCCGCGAAGCCGCTGGCGTCGGTGACCTGCTCCGGCCTGCGGGTGCGCGCCACGTGGCGCTTCATCAGGTCGACGGCGCGCTCACCGGCGGCGATGTCGACGCCCGCGGCCGCGTACGCGCCCGTCGCCCCTGTGCTGTCGGCTGCCACGCGAGATCTCCTCGTGCTGTGTTGCGGTGGTTGTGCTGCTCCGCGGCCCGTCTCCGGGCACGGCGGAGCGAACGCACGGCGGGCCGGACCGGCCCGCCGTGCGGTGGTTACTTGTCGCTGGTCGCCAGCGTCGAACCCTCCGGGGTCCCACAGGACTTCTCCAGCAGGAACTTGCCCCTGGAATCGGCGTCGACCTCGATGGGGTACACCCCGTCGAAGCAGGCCCGGCACAGCTCGTTCTCGGGCACCTCGGAGGCCGCGACGAGCTCGTCGAGGCTGACGTAGGCGAGGGAGTCGGCGTTCACCGACGCGGCGATCTCGTCCACGCTGAGGTTCGCCGCGATGAGCTCGGCGCGTGTGGCGAAGTCGATGCCGTAGTAGCAGGGCCACAGGACGGGCGGGCTGGAGATGCGCACGTGCACCTCCGCGGCGCCCGCGTCGCGCAGCATCCGGACCAGGGCCCGCTGGGTGTTGCCGCGCACGATCGAGTCGTCCACGACCACCAGGCGGCGGCCCTGGATGACCTCGCGCAACGGGTTCAGCTTGAGCCGGATCCCCAGCTGGCGCAGGGTCTGGCTGGGCTGGATGAAGGTCCTGCCCACGTAGGAGTTCTTGACCAGGCCCTGGGCGAACGGGATGCCGCTGGCCTCGGCGTAGCCCACCGCGGCGGGCGTACCGGACTCCGGCACCGGGATGACCAGGTCGGCCTCCACGGGGTGCTGCCTGGCGAGCCGACGGCCCACTTCGACACGGGTGGAGTTGACGTTGCGCCCGGCGATGGTGGTGTCCGGGCGGGCCAGGTAGACGTACTCGAACAGGCAGCCCTTGCGGCGGGCCGGAGCGAAGCGGCGGGAGCGGACCCCGCGTTCGTCGATGGTGAGGAGCTCGCCCGGTTCGATCTCGCGGACGACGGTGGCGCCCACGATGTCGAGTGCGGCCGTCTCACTGGCGACGACCCAGCCGCCCGCGCCCGAGGTCTCGCCGAGGCGGCCGAGCACGAACGGGCGGATGCCCTGCGGATCGCGCGCCGCGTACAGGGTGTTCTCGTCCATGAACACCAGGGAGAAAGCACCCTTGACCTTGGGAAGCAGCTCCATGGCGGCTTCTTCCACGGAACTCCCGCGCCTGGCCTGGTCGGCCAGCAGGTTCGTCAGGACCTCGGTGTCGGTGGTCGCGCCGCGGCGGGTGTCCGGCAGCATCGCGGCCAGTTCCGGGGTGTTGATCAGGTTGCCGTTGTGGCCGAGCGCCAGACCCCCCTCACGCGCGGTGTAGAAGGTCGGCTGGGCGTTCTCCCACACCGGCGACCCGGTGGTGGAGTAACGGCAGTGGCCGATCGCGAGGTGGCCTCGCAGGGAGTCCAGGGTCGCCTCGTTGAAGACCTGGGAGACGAGCCCCATGTCCTTGTAGACGACGATCCGTTCCCCGTCGCTCAGTGCGATGCCCGCGGATTCCTGGCCGCGGTGTTGCAGAGCGTAGAGACCGAAGTAGGTGAGCTTGCTGACTTCTTCGCCGGGTGCCCAGACCCCAAATACACCGCAGGCATCCTGCGGGCCGCGTTCGAGCGGATCGAGGTCCATGGAGAGCCGGCCGTCGGAGTACGACACACCCACAGCCTAGTGCCTGCCTGTCAGCCCGGCACCACCCGGGGGAGGGGCGGACCAGAGGGGCAGGTGGCCGGACAGGTCGGAGCGGGCCCCGCTCGCCTGCACCAGATGATCGGAAACCGCCTGTTCCCAGGGGGTGTGTCCGGTCACCATGCGCAGCCAGGTGAACGGGTCGGTCTCCACGACCCCGGGCGGGGTGCCACGGGTGTGACGCGGGCCCTCGATCACCTGTACGGCTCCGTATGGGGGGACGCGCACTTCCAGGCTGTGCCCAGGCACACGGTCGGACAGCACCGCGAGGGTGCCCCTCACCGCGGCCTTGACCGCTGCCCTCAGTGGCTCCCCGGAGCGCAGTACCGCCTGCGCGCAGGCGGCGACGGCGGCCTCGTCCCCGCCCTCGAAGGGGGCCTCTCCCAGGGCGGAGAGCTGTTCGTCCAGTGACTCGCGAAGGCGCCGGGCGGCGCTCGCGCTCAGAGCGGATGGCATGGACAGAAGCCTAGGGGGCGGGAATGACGGGATTCCGGGATCATCGGGGGTGTGAACCCGGGAGGTACTTGTCATAGCGGCTGAATAGACCGAAGGTGGACATCATGGAACTCCAGCGGAGCTGTCCGCCGGTCTCCGCTCGATTGGGTGATTCCTGTCTCAGCGCACCGCTGGCCAGCGGAGGCGGGACACGGTAGCGTCCCGAACCGTTCTGGTGTCGTCGAGATTGGGAGGATTGCGACGGAACCTGCGTCCCAGGCAGTTCCATGCGCCGACGCCAGGAGATGAACGATGGGTGACCGGCCCCACGCCCACCCGTCCTCCCGCGCCCCGGCCCCCTGCCACGCTGCGCAGCCGCGCTGGACCAGCTGCCCGGCGCGCTTAACATCCACGAAGGAACACCACCGCACCATCGGGAGAACGACGTGCGCCTGCGCTTGCGCCCGCGTGATGACAGCTACTACGAGATGTTCACCGATTCGGCCAACAACCTGGTCATCGGTGCCCGCCTGCTGGTGGAGCTGATGAGTGACGGCGCCGACAGGGAGGCCATCACCGAGAAGATGCGTGCCTGCGAGCACGCGGGTGACGACGCCACCCACGCGATCATGCGCCGCCTGAACAAGAGTGCGGCGACGCCGATCCACCGGGAGGACATCTATCGGTTGGCATCGAACCTGGACGACGTCATGGACTCCATGGACGCCGCCGTCGACCTCATCGGCCTCTACGGCCTGGAGCGCCTGCCGAAGGGGATCATCGACCAGATCGAGGTGCTCGAACGCGCCGCAGAGCTGACGGCGGAGGCGATGCCCAGGCTCCGCTCCCTGGAGGACCTGACCCGGTACTGGATCGAGATCAACCAGCTGGAGAACCAGGCCGACCGCATCTACCGCAAACTCCTGGCCCACCTGTTCAGCGGGGAGTACGACGCCCTGACGGTGCTCAAGCTCAAGGACGTCATCGAGGAGCTGGAGACCGCCGCCGACGCGTTCGAGCACGTCGCGAACACGGTGGAGACCATCGTCGTCAAGAACAGCTGACCCCGCCCCTCGGGCCCGAGCCTCCCCCGTCCCCCGTCCCCCGACCTCTCGCCCCTCCGAGCTCCCGCGTACGCGCCCTCGGCCCCTCCCGTACCTCCGGAGTCCCGCTCCGACCCCTCGGCGTCCCCGGAGCGCCCGGGTACCCCGGCCCGGGGACCCCGGTGCCCGGCACCGGAGCAGGGCCGGGCACCGGCCGCTCAGGGCGTCGCCGGTACCGTGGCCCGGACCCCGCGGGAACCGGCCCCGTGCCCACCGGCACCCGCCCACGCCACCGAGCCGGTGGGCGGCCGCGGGCGCCCGATGCCGAGGAGAACCCCGTGTCCGAAGAGATCACCCCCGAACTGGCCGCCCGTGTCCTCGCCGCCCAGCCCTTCAGCGCCCTCGTGGGGGCCAGGATCGCGTCCATCACGCACGGGGCCGCCGTGCTGGAGGTGGACGTACGCGACGACCTCCTCCAGCAGAACGGCTTCGTCCACGGCGGGGTGCTGTCCTACGCCGCGGACAACGCGCTCACGTTCGCCGGGGGCAGCGTCCTGGGACCGTCGGTGCTCACCGGAGGCTTCTCCATCGAGTACCTGCGTCCGGCCCGGGGAAGGCTGCTCCGCGCCCGCGCGCACGTCCTGCAGAGCACGCGCAGGCGCGCGGTGTGCCGCTGCGACATCGTGGTGCTGGACGACACGGACGAGGAGCGGACCGTCGCCGCCGCGCAGGGCGTCATCACGCTCGTGGGCTGAGGCCCGCCCAGCAGGGCCGTCCCCGCCCCGGGGCGCCCCTTCCGCCCGGTCACCACGGTCCGGTCTCCCCGGCCCCGGGACGGGCCCGCCCCGGGGCCTCCAGGGCTACCGGGTGCTCGCGGTCGGCCGCAGGACGATCTCGTCCACGTCCACCTCCGGCGGGCACGCGACGGCGAACGCGATGGCACGCGCCACCTACGACGCCGGGATCGCCACCGCGCGGTAGGTTCTCATCGCCTCGCGCGCCACCGGGTCCGAGACGCCCGCCGCGAGCCGCCGTGCGGTCGCCTCGCCGATACCGCTGCTCGCCCCGGTGACGAGCACCGACTCGACCGTCCCGTTCACGCTTCCTCCTTGTACAGGACCAGGTGCTCGTGGTGGAGCACCCCGTCCCGGATGTCGCCCGTGGCGGTGAACCCCGTGTCGTCCACGTAGTCGATGTGGTCGCCCGTCACCGTGTAGCTACCGGTGTACGCGCTGCGCCTCGCCCCGCGTGCCTCGTCGTACCGGCCGTCCGAGCGCAGCTCCTGCCGGATATGGCCGTCAGCCGTCGTCCACACACCCACCACGTCCGGTCGCGGTTCCGCGCCCGCGGCTCCTGCGCCCCCAGTACTTGCTGCCACTGTTCCGTGCCTCCTCCGTGATCGGTCACCACGGAGTCTGCGGCGCAGCGCCCGCCGCGCACAGGACGTCTCGTGCCAGGGAGTGGCACACCCAGGCAGCCGGCCGGCCCCCGGCGTAGCCTGACCGCATGAGCGGTAACGACCTCGGAGACCTCCTGCGCGCACACCGGGCCCGGATCCGGCCGGAAGACGCGGGTGTGCCCTCCTACGGACAGCGCAGGGTTCAGGGGCTCCGACGCGAGGAGGTGGCGGTGCTCGCGGGCATGAGCAGCGACTACTACGCCCGGTTGGAGCAGGGGAGGGAACGCAATCCGTCGGCGCAGGTCCTCGACGCCGTCAGCGGCGTCCTGAGGCTCGACGACGACACCCGCGACCACCTGTACCGCCTGGCGGGCGCGGTCCCCGACGACGCGCGTCGCCGCGCGGTGGTGGAGACGGTCGCGCCGGAGCTGCGGCAGTTGCTGGACGGGTACCCGAACACGCCGGCGTTCGTGCTCAACCCCGCCCTGGACCTCCTGGCCGCCAACGCACTGGCCGAGGCGCTGTTCTCGCCGTTCGCGCGGGCGGACAACCTGGCCCGGATGGTCTTCCTCGACCCGGCCGCGCGCACCTTCCACGCGAGGTGGGAGCGGGTCGCCCGCACGACCGCGGCGAGCCTGCGCCACGCGGTGGGGCTCGATCCGCACCACCCCGGGCTCACGTCCCTGGTCAGGGAGCTGGTGGAGGGGAGCGGGGACTTCGCCGCGCTCTGGAAAACCCACACCGTGCGCGGAAAGACCAGTAACGCCAAGGAGTTCGTCCACCCGGACGTGGGGGGCCTGTCGCTGGTCTACCAGGCCTTCGACGTGCGCGGGGCCAGGGGGCAGCAGCTCGTCATCTACCACGCCGAGCCCGGGAGCCGTAGCGCGCAGGCGCTGGCGCTGCTGGGCACCAGCGACGCGACGCGGCGGCGGGCCGAGGCGTAGCAGGGCGGGAGAGGCCCCGACCGGGGCCTACAGCCCGGTGATCTCCCTGGCGGGGGAGGTGCGCCGGGACAGCAGTTCGACGACGTACTCGAAGAACCCGTCGGCGTCGATCTCCTCGACCACCGTCGCGTTGGGCTCCAGTCCGTGCACCCCCCAGGACATGGCCGAGTAGCCGCGGGTCAGCTCTCCGGCGGTCTCCACGTCCACGTGGTAGCGCCCGGAGCGGCGCACCAGGTCCGGGCGGAGCAGGACGGCCGCGGTCAGCGAGTCGGGATGGGTGGTGCCGTCGATCCCGACCTTCCGGTCGAACTCCAGCGTGGCGGAGCACACGCGGACGAAGAAGTCGGCCAGCGGTGTGCCGATCGCGGCGACGGTGTCCAGCCGCTCCTGGCCGAACACCGCCTGGCGCAGCGTCAGCGGGTCCCACGGGACCACCGTGACGTCGAAGCCCGCCTCGAAGACGGCCTTGGCGGCCTCGGGATCCACGTAGAAGTTGAACTCGGCCGCGGCCGTGATGTTGCCGCGCCCGTTGTTGGAGCCGCCCATGACGTACAGGGTGCGCACGTTGCGGACGAAGTCCGGGTCCTTGACGACCGCCATCGCGATGTTGGTCAGCGGGCCGATCGCCACCACGGACAGCTCGCCGGGGTTCTCGGCGGCCAGCCGGACCAGGGCGTCGACCGCGTGCTCGGACTCGGTCTCCAACCCGGACCGGTCCATGGCCAGCCCGCCGGACCCGTCGCCGTGGACGTTCTCCGCGTTCACCCACGCGCGTGTGAGCGGTCGGCGGCAACCCAGGTGCACGGGCACCTCGCCCAGGCGCCCGGCCACGTTGAGGGTGAGGAAGGCGTTGCGCACCTGCTGGTCGAAGCCGACGTTCCCGGCGACCATGGTGATGGCGCGCAGGTCGGCCCCGGGGTCCAGCAGCCCGACGAGGAGCGCGACGCAGTCGTCCTGCGCGGTGTCGGTGTCGATCACCAGGGGTGTGGTCACGCCTTCTTCTCCTTCGGGCCCCGTCCGGGGCGGGAACGGACAGCGGGTCGTGCTGCTCCTGAGCCGAAGCGCCCCACTATCGCCGGGC
>NZ_JBHXQY010000088.1:13336-28032 GCF_042716955.1 Nocardiopsis sp. NPDC058631
GCCCTGTTTGTGCTGGTCAGGTGGCTCTTTACCCGAAGCGCCCCACCATCGCCGGGCGCTGCTCGAACCTCTTTTACCCGAAGCGCCCCACCATCACTGGGCGCCCTGTTTGTGCTGGTCAGGTGGCTCTTTACCCGAAGCGCCCCACCATCGCCGGGCGCTGCTCGAACCTCTTTTACCCGAAGCGCCCCACCATCGCCGGGCGCTGCTCAGACCTGTCTTTACCCGAAGCGCCCGGTGATATAGTTCTCGGTCTCCTTCTTCCCCGGCCGCGTGAACATCTGGTTGGTCTCGCCCATCTCGATGAGCTTGCCGGGCTTGCCGGGAGCCGACAGGTTGAAGAACGCGGTCCGGTCGGACACACGCGCCGCCTGTTGCATGTTGTGGGTGACGATGACGATCGTGTAGTCCTCCTTCAGCTTGTGGATGAGGTCCTCGATCGCCAGGGTCGAGATCGGGTCGAGCGCGGAGCACGGCTCGTCCATCAGCAGCACGGACGGCTTCACGGCCGTCGCGCGGGCGATGCACAGGCGCTGCTGCTGGCCGCCGGAGAGGCCCGAACCGGGCTTGTTCAGCCGGTCCTTGACCTCCTCCCAGAGGTTCGCGCCGCGCAGCGACTGCTCCACCAGCTGGTCGGCCTCGGCCCGGCTCATCCGGCGGTTGTTGAGACGGGCACCGGCGATGACGTTGTCGTAGATCGACATGGTCGGGAACGGGTTGGCCTTCTGGAAGACCATGCCGACCTCGCTGCGCACCATGACGGGGTCCACGTCCTGACCGTAGACGTCCAGGTCGTCCAGGAGGACCTTGCCCTCGGCGCGGGCGCCGGGGGTCACCTCGTGCATTCGGTTGAGGGTCCGCAGGAAGGTGGACTTGCCGCAGCCGGACGACCCGATGAACGCCGTCACGGACCGCGGCTCGATGGTCATCGACACGTCCTCGACGGCCTTGAAGTCGCCGTAGTAGACGTTGAGGCCGGAGACGTCGATTCGTTTCGCCACTGGATGTTCCTCGTCAGTCTGCTCCACGCGCGGGACGTGGGCGGTTGGTGTAGGGGTCAACGGGCCTTCGGCGCGAACAGGCGGCCGATCATGCGGGCCAGGAAGAACAGCAGCATGACCACAAGGATCAGCGTCAGCGCTGCGGCCCAGGCCCTCTCGTAGTTGACGGCGCCGCCCATGCGGACCTGGGAGTAGATGAAGACCGGAAGGCTCATCATCTGCCCGTCGAACAGGTTCCAGTTGATCGATACCGCCGACGACCCCGCGGTGAGGATCAGCGGTGCTGTCTCTCCGATAACGCGCGCGATGGCGAGCATGATTCCGGTGGTCAGACCGGCAGCCGAGGTGGGGAGCACCACCTTGGTGATGGTCCGCCACTTGGGCACGCCCAGGGCGTACGACGCCTCGCGCAGGTCCTGCGGCACCAGCCGCAGCATCTCCTCGCTGGACCGGACCACGACCGGGATCATCAGCACGGCGAGGGAGATCGCGCCGGCGGCGCCGTTGGTCGCGCCCGGACCGAATAGGATCATCCACAGTGCCACGACGAACAGTCCGGCGACGATCGACGGGATACCCGTCATGACGTCGACGAAGAACATGATGGTCCGCTTCATGCGGCCCTCGGCGTACTCGACCAGGTACACGGCGGTCATCACGCCGATGGGCACCGAGATGAGCGTGGCCAGGCCGGTGATCGCGAGGGTGCCCACGATCGCGTGGTAGGCGCCGCCCGCGTCCATGCTCGGCAGCACGCCGTTCATGGACACGGACAGGAAGTAGGGGTCGAACCGTGCGAAGCCGTTGCCGAGCACGGTCCAGAGCACCGACACCAGCGGCAGCATCGCGAGCAGGAAGCAGCCGTAGACGAGCGTGGTGACGAGGCGGTCCCTGGCCTTGCGGCCGCCCTCGACCCGGGCGGACGCGGTCACGACGATCACCGCGTAGGCGACGGCGGTGAGTAGGCCCCACAGGACGAACCCGAAGGAGGAGAAGGCCAGCAGGACACCCGCCACGACGGCGGCGGTGGCGGCCAGCAGGGCTACGGGGAAGCGGTGGGGCAGTGAGCCGCGGCGCAGGTCGGACTTGGCGGGGCCCATCTCGGGGCCGGGCGGTTGCGTGGTCGTCAGGCTCATCAGGACTCCTTGTTCCCACGCGCCACGACGTAGCGTGCGCCCATGTTGACAGCCAGGGTGATCGCGAACAGGACCAGTCCGGCGGCGATCAGCGCCGACACGCCGTAGCCGGTGGCCTCGGGGTACTGGAGCGCGATGTGCCCGGCGATGGTCTGGTTACCGCTCTGGAGGAGGTTCCAGGAAATGGCCAGGGAGGGGGAGAGGATCATGGCGACGGCCATGGTCTCGCCGAGGGCGCGCCCCATGCCCAGCATGGCGCCGCCGACGATGCCGGACTTGCCGAACGGGAGGACGGCGAGGCGGATCATCTCCCAGCGCGTGGCGCCCATGGCGAGCGCGGCCTCGCGGTGCCCCTGGGGTACCTGGTGGAAGACGTCGCGGGACATCGCCGTGATGATCGGCAGGATCATCACGGCCAGGACGATACCTGCGGTCAGGATGGTGCGCGCCGAGGTGGAGGCGGGGCCCGCGAACAGGGGGATCCAGCCCAGGTAGCGGGTCATGCCCTCGAACACCGGCACGAGCTGGGGGGCGAGGAAGCCGATGCCCCACAGGCCGTAGACGACGCTGGGGATGGCGGCGAGCAGGTCGACCAGGTAGCCGAGCAGGGAGGCCAGCTTGCGGGGCGCGTAGTAGACGATGAACAGCGCGATCCCGATCGCCACCGGGGTGGCCAGGAGGAGCGCGATCGCGGCGGCGAGCACGGTACCGAACGCCAGGGCGCCCACGCCGAACGCGGGCGACTCGCGGACGTTGGCCTCCCACTCCTGGGAGGTCAGGAAGTTCGCGGTGTTGGCGGCCAGGGAGGGCCAGGCCTGAACGATCAGGAAGGCGGCGACACCGGCGAGGATCAGCAGGATCACGATGCCCGAGCCTCGGGCGGTGCCGGCGAAAACGACGTCGCCCATCCGGCGCTTGCCCGTGGGCGGCGGTGCCGCCTGGGGCGCGTCCGTGGTCGTCATGGATTGGCTCCGGTTCGGAAGGGTTGCGGTGCGGGTCGCCGGGGCGGCGCGGTGTGCACCGGACATCCCCGTGTGCGCCTGTTCTCGTTGTTCCGGGCGGGTCCCGCGGTTCCCCGTGCCGGGGAATCCCCCGCAGGAGGCCGCCGTGCCCCGCGTGTTGCCTTCCGGTGGCCGCTGTTCCACGACCACCGTGCGCGAAATGGTCGTCCCGCGCCGATTGCGAAGGTAGGCGTAGGAGGTGACCAGTTGTCCCAGGGAAGGTGAACGGGGGGTGAACGAGGCGTCGCACTACCGTGGCGGTAGGGGAATTGCCCGGTGAATGTGATGAGCCGCACGTCAGGCGGAGGGCTTCCGCTCTCTGTGGGAGGGCGGCGCGTACATCACGTCGGTGTCCCACATGCCGAACCCGAGCGACTCGTACAGCCGCACGGCGGCCTCGTTGTCACCGTCCACGTAGAGGTGGACCCAGCGGAGCCCGGCGTCGCGCAGGTACCGCAGACCGGCCAGTGTCAGGGTCCGCCCCAGGCCGCTGCCCTGCCAGGACGGGGCGACACCGACCGCGTAGACCTCACCGACGGGTTCGCCGTCGGTGAGCCCGGCCCCGTCGGCGTGGATCTTGGTCCAGTGGAACGCCGCGACCTTGCCCTCCTTGGTGGTGGCGAGGAAGAAGCCGCGGGGGTCGAACCAGTCCTCGATCTCGCGCTGGAGCAGGTCGTCCAGGGTGAGCTGGCCCTGCTCGGGGTGGTCGGCGAACGCGAGCGCGTTGGCGGTCAGCCAAGCCTCCTCGTCCTGGCCGACGACGAACTCCCGCACCTGGACGCCGGCGGCCACGTCGGGCCGGAGCGCCGGTTCGGGGAGCGCGGGCGCCTCCCAGGGGCCTCCCGCCTCGTCGGCCGGGATGTCGCGCAGCGGCATCCGCATCTTGTGCAGTTCGCGGACGGAGGTCCAGCCGTCGTCCTCCGCGACCGAGACGGCCTGCGGGGTGCGCCCGTGAGCCCACACCCGGACGCCGTCGGGGCCCGCGTCCCGGTCCACGGAGTGGAGCAGGGCGGTGCCGTGTCCCCGACCCCGGTACGCGGGGTCGACGGCGATCTCGCCGGAGTCGGGTTCGCCGGGGACGCGTTCGATGAACGCGAAGCCGACCACGCGGTCGTCGTCGGTGATGACATGGAAGCGGCTGCTCCCGGAGGGCGCACCGTGACGGACACGGAGCAGGGTGTGCTCGGACAGCGGTGCGACGCCGTCCTCGCTGCGAGCGGATTCGGCGAGTGTCAGGACCTGGTCGGCCAGGCCGGAGGCCAGATCATCGGTGACTAGCGGGGTGCTCATGGACCGAAAGCCTACGACGGAGGGGTCGCAAAGATTCGGTCAGCCTCGCGGCGTGAGGCTTTTGTCCTGTTGTGCGGCCTCGTTTTCGGTCGGTTCGTCGGCCCTCCGTGTGTGCGAAGGATCTCGCCCGGCCCGCCGCCTCACCCCTTGCGGCGCTTGCCCTGGTATCCGCCTCCGATACGGACGCGGCGCACGGGTGCCAGCGGCGCGGCGAGCAGCAGCGCGAGGAGGAGTGCCGCGAGCAGCACCGCCGGGGCCATGTTCGGTCCCATGTCGCCGTGGTCGGCGGCCACCTCGGTCTCGTCGATGCCATCGTCGGACCGGGGGGAGACCAGGGGCAGTTCGGCGAGGTCCTCGGAGCCGGGCGCGATCTCGGGCAGGTCGGCGTCGTCGCGCGGCAGGGTCGGGATGGCGGCGCCGCTGGTGGGCACGTCGTCCACACCGCCGCGGGGCGAACCGGGACGCGCGGACGGGCTGTTGGAGCCGAGGTCGCGGCCGTCGCTCCTACCGCCGCCGTCGCTCCTACCGCCGCCGTCGCTCCCACCGCCGCCGTCACCGGGGGTTCTGGTGGGGCTCGGGTCGGAGGTCTGCGTGGGCCGGTCCGACGGAGTCCCGGGCGGCTTCTCGGTCGGCTTCTCGCTGGGCTCCTTGGTGGGTTCCTCGGTCGGCTCCCCGCCCGGGTCCTCCGTGGGGGACGGCGAGGGGTCCGGCTTGGCCACGGACACCGTCCACGTGCCGGTGGAGACGGTGTAGCTGGTGGGGGACCCCTGGGCGGAGCAGTCCGCACCCTCCGCCGCCAGGGCGTAGGTCAGGGTCGCGACGACGTCGGTGGACTGGCGTGGAGCACCGGTGACGACGCCCGCCGAAGCCTCCTCCCCGGGCCCCACCGCCCGGGGCACGAAACCGGAGGAGGCGAACCCCTCGCCCTTGACGTCCAGGCGGACCAGGCAGAGGGAGACGTTGCCGTTGTTGGTCGCGGTGACCGCGTTGGGAGTGGCGGGCCTGCCCAGCACCACCTCTTCTGCGTCGCTCGCGAACGCGACGACGGCGGACGGCACGGGGGAGGGGCTTTCGGGGGAGGTGGGGTCCGCGTACGCCGGTGACATCACGGCGACGAGGCCGGAACCGACGAAGGCGGCGCCGAGGACGACACCCGCCCGGCGGCGTCCGGACGTGAGCGGGAAACTCGCGGCGGTCAGGGGCATCGGTGCGATTCACTCCTCGGGGTGGCGCGCCAAGGCTGCTCGGGCCGCACCCGGTTGCGAGGAGTTCGCCGCGCCTGACCGTCCCCGGGGTTCGGGTGCTCCACGATCTTAGGACCTGCGGCCACGGAAAACGAGTGTTCGAGTGATGCCTTTACGTCATCGCCTCAGATGGGTCCCGCTCCCGGCCGGGGACGGCTCCGGGGCGCCATGCGCGGATGCGCGGCGCCCCGGGGTGTTCACGGCCGTGGTGTCCCGGTGTTCCTACCCGGAGCTACGTGGTGCTGGGCTCGGCGCTCCGCGCCGCGGGCAGCGGCTCGGCGGCCTCGGCCGACGGCGCCTTGGCGACCGGGTCGGGGACGAAGCGGTAGCCGACGTTGCGCACGGTGCCGATCAGCGACTCGTACTCCGGGCCGAGCTTGGCGCGCAGGCGCCGGACGTGGACGTCGATGGTGCGGGTACCGCCGAAGTAGTCGTAGCCCCACACCTCCTGGAGCAGCTGGGCGCGGGTGAACACCCGGCCGGGGTGCTGCGCCAGGAACTTGAGGAGCTCGAACTCCTTGAAGGTGAGGTCGAGGATGCGTCCCCTCAGCCGGGCGATGTAGGTGGCCTCGTCGATCACGAGGTCGCCCCGGCGGATCTCGTCGGGGTCGTCGGTCCCGGCCTCGGCGGAGCCCACGGCCAGCCGCAGGCGTGCCTCGACCTCCGCGGGTCCCGCGGTGGCCAGGATGAAGTCGTGGACCTGCCAGTCCGGTGTGAGCGCCGCGACACCGCCCTCGGTGAGGACCACGAGCAGCGGGCACTCCAGCCCCGTGGTGTCGAGCAGGCGGCAGAAGTTGCGGGCCGCGGCGAGGTCGGTGCGGGCGTCGACCAGAATGGCGTCGACGGGCGCGTTCGCGTTGCCGGCGGCCCCGGATGCCAGTAGGGCTCCGGCCTCCGCGGGAGCCACCCGCACGGAGTGCAGGAGGAGTCCGAGGGCCGGCAGCACATGGTCGGACGGTTCGTTGGAGTTCGTCAACAGCAGCAGATGGCTCATGCGTCTCTTCTCGTCAACCCGCGCTATGCGGACGATCGAAGGCGCCATTGCCCCCGGTGAAGATGTCTTTAATATGTCGCCTCCGAGCAACACCAAGGATAATCAATAGATGGCGAAGTGCACTATCAGGTACTGGGCAGCGGCCAAGGAAGCGGCCGGAACAGCGGAGGAACACGTCGAGGCGGACACTCTCGCCGAGGCCCTCGCGGCGGCGTGTCGCCACCACCCCGACGGCCGCTTCCTGCGCGTACTAGGGGCTTCGTCGCTCCTGGTGGACGAGCGGCCGGTCGGGTCGCGGCCCCATGGCGAAGTCGCGGTCTCGGAGGGGACTGTGATCGAGGTCCTACCGCCCTTCGCGGGCGGCTGAGGTGCCCGAAAGGCCAGGAAAACCAGGAGGAAACATGACAGAAACCCCGGAGTGGGCGGGCAGTGCGCGTGTGGTGATGCTCGGCAGGGCGGGGTGTCACCTGTGCGAGGACGCGTGGCGGACGATCGGGGCCGTCACGGAGGAGGTCGGCGCGAGTCGCGCGGAGGTGGATCTCGACGGGGTGGACGAGGCCGACCGCGAGGAGTACTGGGACAAGATCCCGGTCACGTTCGTGGACGGGCGGCGCCACGACTTCTGGCGTGTCCAGGAGGGGCGGCTGCGCACGGCGCTCGGGGGCTGAGCGGGCGGGTTCGAGAGATGGAAAACGTCGGTTCCGACCACAAATACTCACACCGGTTCCATTCCGGGTGTCCTGAACCCGGGGGCGCCGCTCCCTCTTTTCCGCCGGTCCCCGAGTTCCCCGGGCGTGGGAACTTCTGTTCCGGGCGTCACAGCGGACCCCACTTTGTGCGTGCTTTCACAAGCGCGTAATCTAGGTCCACCGACCTGTCGGGAGCACAACCGCGCGTACCACCGAAGCCGGGCCGCGCGCGAGCGGCCCCGAGCCCCCGCCTCCCGTCCGCACCGACCGCCGCTCAGGAGCACCCGCCTGTGATCAGTCGTCCACCACGGCCCCGGGACAGGGGTGT
Source organism: Nocardiopsis sp. NPDC058631 (assembly GCF_042716955.1). Lineage (NCBI taxonomy): Bacteria > Bacillati > Actinomycetota > Actinomycetes > Streptosporangiales > Nocardiopsidaceae > Nocardiopsis > Nocardiopsis sp. NPDC058631. Next base: position 21,020 of record NZ_JBHXQY010000088.1, read on the forward strand.
CCCGGAGGCCACCGTCGCCCGGCTCCCCGTCTACCTGCGCGCGCTCCAGTCACTTGAGGACCGCGGCACGCTCACCGTCTCCTCGGAGGACCTCGCCTCCGCGGCCGGGGTCAACTCGGCGAAGCTCCGCAAGGACCTGTCCCACCTGGGCTCCTACGGGACCCGGGGGGTGGGCTACGAGGTCCAGTACCTCGTCTACCAGATCTCGCGTGAGCTTGGTCTCACCCAGGACTGGGCCGTCGCCATCGTCGGGATCGGAAACCTGGGCCGCGCACTGGCCAACTACGGGGGTTTCGGCACCCGTGGCTTCCGCATCGCGGCCCTCCTCGACGCCGACCCCGACATGGTCGGGCAGAGCGTTGCGTCCCTGGACGTGAGGCATATTGACAACCTGGAGGAAGTCGTCCGTTCCAAGGGCGTTTCCATAGGCGTCATCACGACGCCCGCGGCCTCGGCCCAGGGTGTCGCCACACGCTTCGTGGAGGCGGGGGTGAGCAGCATCCTCAACTTCGCTCCGGTCGTCCTCAGTGTGCCGGACGGGGTCGATGTGCGTAAGGTCGACTTGTCCATCGAACTCCAGATCCTGGCCTTCCACGCGCAGCGCAGGGCGGACGGCGACGGCCGCGTCCCGGAGAGGGCGGGACTGGAACTGACATGAGACGTGTTCCGGTTCGAGAAGCCGGTAGGAGCGGTGGGCGAAGAGCGAGTGTGCGCCGCGCTCCGGGGGGTTGGCCGCAGGGGGCGGCCGCCGTGCCGGAGCATAGAGAGACGCTGTGTCGTGCCTGCATAGGAGAATGCGGATGAGTGTCCTGGCCGTGGGGTTGAGTCACCGGAGTTCGCCGGTGGCGCTTCTCGAACGCGTTGCGCTGAACGGGGAGACGCGCACCAAGGCGATCGGGGAGATGGTCGGCTCCGACACCGTCAACGAGGTCATGGTGGTCTCCACCTGCAACCGGACGGAGGTCTACGCCGACGTCGAGGCCTTCCACGGCGGAGTGGCCGCCATCACCGAACTGCTCTCCTGGCACAGCGGAGTACCCCTCGGGGAACTCTCCGAACACCTCTACGTGCACTACGAGGACCGCGCCGTCCAGCACCTGTTCTCGGTCACGTGCGGCCTGGACTCCATGGTCGTCGGCGAGGGGCAGATCCTCGGCCAGGTGCGCGACGCCCTCAAGGAGGGACAGGACACCGGCTCCGTGGGCCGCGTCCTCAACGACCTGGGCCAACGCGCCCTGCGGGTGGGCAAGCGCGCCCACACCGAGACCCACCTGGACCACGCGGGCGCCGACATGGTCAGCTTCGGCCTCACCGTCGCGGCCCGCGACCTGGGCATCGGACCGACGGGGGCCGACGAGACCACCGCCGACCGGACCGTCCCCGCCGTGGGCACGGTACCGCCCGTCGGCTGCCCCATGTCCCCGTCCCCCGGTGACACCGGCGACGCCCCCGGGCTCGCCCGGCCCTCGCACGGCCCTCTCACCGGCCTGCGCGTCCTGGTCCTCGGCGCGGGCTCCATGAGCGCCCTGTCCGCCAACACCGTCTCCAGACAGGGCGCGGGCACGGTCGTCGTCGCCAACCGCACCCCCGAACGCGCCGCGCGGCTCGCCGAGTGCCTCACCGAGGCCTACGACACCGTCGGGGCCCGGTCCGTGCCCTTCACCGACGCCGCCGGGGTCCTCGCCGACGTCGACCTCGTCATCTCCTGCACCGGGGCCCAGGGCCTCGTCCTCACCGCAGACGCCGTCGCCGCGGCGACCGCGGGCCGCACCCGGCCCCTGGTCTTCCTCGACCTCGCCCTTCCCCGTGACATCGACCCCGCAGTGCGCGACCTGCCGGGGGTGCGCCTCGTCGACATCGAGGACCTGCGCCAGGCCGCCGCCACCGGCGCCGCCGTCGGCGGCGGCGGTGAGCGCTCCAGCGCCCTCACCCTCGTACGCGGGATCGTCGACGAGGAGGTCACCGAGTTCCGCACGGTCCGCCGCGCGAACCAGGTCACCCCCACCGTCGTCGCCCTGCGCTCCCAGGCCAGGGACGTCGTCGAGGCCGAGCTCTCCCGCCTCCACGGCCGCCTGCCCGACGACATCGACGACCGCACCCGGGAGGAGATCACCCGCGCGATGCGCCGCGTCGCCGACAAGCTCCTCCACCGGCCCACGGTGCGCGTCAAGGAACTGGCCGCCGCACCCGACGGTGAGTCCTACGAGGCGGCCCTGCGGCAACTCTTCGACCTCGACCCCAAGACGCCGGAGGCACTGACCGTGTCCGGCCGTCCCAGCACCGCGGCGCGGTCCGCACAGGAGAAGGCATGACGGGCACCCCCGCCAAACTCGGCACGCGTCGCAGCACCATGGCGACCAGCCAGTCCCGGATGGTCGCGGACGCGATCACCGAGCGCACCGGCCAGGCCATCGAACTGGAGCTGATCACCAGCTTCGGTGACGTCACCAAGGCCCACCTGACCCAGCTCGGCGGCACCGGCGTGTTCGTCAACGCCCTGCGCGACGAACTCGTCGCGGGCACCATCGACTTCGCCGTCCACTCCCTCAAGGACCTGCCCACGGCGCCCGCCGACGGGCTCGTCCTCGCCGCCATCCCCGAACGCGACGACCCCCGCGACGCCCTGTGCGCCCGCGACGGCCTCGCGTTCGCCGACCTGCCCGCCGGGGCGCGGGTCGGCACCGGTTCCCCGCGCCGCGTCGCCCAGCTCGCCGCCCTCCGCCCGGACCTCACCTACCTGCCCATCCGCGGCAACGCCGAGACGCGCCTGGGCAAGGTCACCTCCGGTGAGCTCGACGCCGTCGTCCTCGCCTACGCCGGTCTCGGCCGCGTCGGCCGGACCGGCGACGTCACCGACGTCTTCGAGCCCGAGCGGATGCTTCCCGCCCCCGGTCAGGGGGCCCTCGCCGTCGAGTGCTCCGTCGAGCGCCGGGACGGCGACCTCTCCTACCTCGCCACCGTGGACCACCCCGCCACCCGGGCCGCCGTCGTCGCCGAGCGCACCGTCCTCTCCGAACTGGAGGCGGGGTGTGCCGCCCCCGTCGGCGCGTACGCCGAGTACGACGCGGGGACGGGCAGCCTGCGCCTGCGCGCGGCCGTCGTCTCCACCGACGGAACCACCTCCGTGCGCCGCGAGCGCACCGCCGACCTCGCCTCGCCCGGGGACCTGGCCGCCGCCACCGCGCTCGGCCGCGACCTGGCACGTCAGATGATCGGCGAAGGCGCCGACCGGATCGTCGCCGAGGCCTTCGCCGAGAGGGACACACCCTGACCAGGAGTCGACGGCGGGGCTCCTCGGCCGGACCCCGCCGCACACGCCGGCACCCCGGAGAACTCCGCGCACAGGGACGCCGGTGACCACACAGAGGAGCCAGTACGTGAACGCCAACGCCAACCCCCAGCCGGAGGAGCCGAGCGCCACCACCCGGTCCGGGCACGTCGCCCTGGTCGGGACCGGTCCGGGCAGCGCCGACCTGCTGACCCTGCGCGGCGCCGAGCTGCTGAGCCGCGCCGACGTGGTCATCACCCTGCGGGAGACCGCGGCCGAGGAACTCGCCGGGTTCCGCGAGGAGCTCCTCTCCCACTGCTCCGAGGGCGTCTCCGTACTCCAGGCCGACGAGTGCGGCGGCGACCTCAACGCCCTCGCGGTCGCCCGCGCCCGCGAGGGGCAGCGGGTCGTGCGCCTGTACTCCGGAGACCCGTTCTTCGGCTGCCGCGGCGCCGAACTCGTCGCCGCCTGCGAGGAGGCGGGCGTCGAGGCCGAGGTCGCCCCCGGTGTCTCCTCCATCACCTCCGTCCCCACGTTCGCGGGCATCCCCCTGCTGGGTGACGACAGCGCCGAGGTACGGATCCTCAACGCCCGTCCGCACGGCAAGGCCGAGGTCGACTGGAACGAGGCCGCCGCCAGCGACGCCACCCTGGTCATCATGGGCGGCGACGCCCCCGCGGACGAGGCGCCCGAACACCGCGGCCCCGGTCTCGACGTACTGTGCAAGACCCTCGTCGCGGGCGGACGCCCCGCGAGCACCCCCGTCTCCGTGGTGCGCGCGGGAGGGACCACCCGGCAGACCACCGTCACCTCCACCCTGGCCCGCCTGGTCGCCGACCTGAAGGCCAAGGACGCCAAGAACCACCACGCCACCGCGCCCGCGCTCATGATCGTCGGCCCCGCGGCCGCCCGCAGACCGGAACTGTCCTGGTACGAGGGCCGCCCGCTGTTCGGGTGGCGCGTCCTGGTCCCCCGCACCAAGGAGCAGGCCGCGGCCCTGTCCGACCAGCTGCACGGCTACGGCGCGGTGCCCGAGGAGGTGCCGACCATCTCGGTGGAGCCGCCGCGGACCCCGCAGCAGATGGAGCGCGCCGTCCGCGGGCTGGTCACCGGCCGCTACCAGTGGGTGGCGTTCACCTCCGTCAACGCGGTCAGGGCGATCCGCGAGCGGCTGGAGTCGTACGGTCTGGACGCGCGCGCGTTCGCCGGGGTCAAGGTCGCCGTCGTGGGCGAGGCCACCGCCGACGCGGTGCGCGAGTTCGGCATCCAACCGGACCTGACACCGCCCGGGGACGCCCAGTCCAGCGCCGGTCTGGTGTCGGTGTGGCCGCCCTACGACGACGAGATCGACCCCATCGAGCGGGTCCTGCTGCCGCGCGCCGACATCGCCACCGACACCCTCGTCGCGGGGCTGACCGACCTCGGCTGGGAGACCGACGACGTCACCGCGTACCGCACCGTGCGCGCCGCGCCCCCGCCCGCACCCGTCCGTGAGGCGATCAAGGGCGGTGGCTTCGACGCGGTGCTGTTCACGTCCTCCTCCACGGTGCGCAACCTGGTCGGGATCGCGGGCAAGCCGCACAACACCACCGTCATCGCGGTGATCGGCCCGGAGACGGAGCGGACCGCCGTCGAGTTCGGCCTGCGCGTCGACGTGGTGGCGCCCAAAGCCTCGGTTTCGGCCCTCGCCCGGGCCCTGTCGGAGTACGGTGCCGCCAGGAGCCGTGAAGCGGTCGAGTCCGGCAAGCCCGTCCTCAAGCCCAGCCAGAAGCGCCGCGGACGCCGACGCAAGCTGTAGAGGTGCCCCTCGTCCGCTCCGGCCGCGAGGTCGAGCGCATGGCGGACCGGGAGCCAGGCCCCAGACCACACGTCCACTCCGCGAACCCACATCCGGGAGTCCCGCATTGACCGCCTCCAGCCACGACGCCGCCTTCCCCGCCGCCCGTCCCCGCCGCCTGCGCCGTGGACCGGCGCTGCGTCGACTGGTCGCCGAGACCCGGGTGCTTCCGCGCAACCTCGTCCTTCCTATGTTCGTCAAGGAGGGGATCACCGAACCCGTGGCGATCTCCTCGATGCCGGGCCAGGTGCAGCACACGCGTGACAGCCTGCGCAAGGCCGCCCACGAGGCCGCCTCGGCGGGGGTCGGCGGGCTCATGCTGTTCGGCATCCCCGCGCACAAGGACGAGCGCGGATCGGGCGCCGACGACCCCGACGGGATCGTCCAGGTCGCCCTGCGCGACCTGGCGGCCGAGGTCGGCGACGACCTCGTGGTCATGGCGGACCTGTGCCTGTGCGAGTACACCTCGCACGGGCACTGCGGACCGCTGGAGACCGGCGGACACGTCGACAACGACCTCACCCTGGAGCGCTACGCGTCCGTGGCCGCGGCCCAGGCCGAGGCCGGGGCGGCCGTCGTGGCACCCAGCGGGATGATGGACGGCCAGGTCGCGGCCATCCGCGCAGGGCTGGACCGGGCCGGGTTCCACCAGGTGCCGATCCTCGCCTACGCCGCCAAGTACGCGTCGTCCTTCTACGGCCCCTTCCGTGAGGCGGCGGAGGGGGCCCCGCAGTTCGGTGACCGCTCCGGTTACCAGCAGGACCCCGCCAACGCCCGCGAGGCCCTGCGCGAGGTCGCCCTGGACGTCGCCGAGGGCGCCGACATGGTCATGGTCAAACCGGGGCTGGCCTACCTCGACATCGTCGCCAAGGTCGCGGAGTCGTCCCCGGTGCCCGTATCGGCCTACCAGGTCAGCGGTGAGTACGCGATGATCGAGGCCGCCGCCGAGCGCGGGTGGATCGACCGGGAGCGGGCCATCGTCGAGACCCTGACCTCGTACCGGCGGGCGGGTGCGGAACAGATCCTCACGTACTGGGCCACCGAGGCGGCCCTCCTTCTGCGGTAACGCGACCAGGCCCTTCGCCCCGGTCGCGGTCGCCGGGCGCCGGGCCCTTCCGACGGAGGCCGCGCCTGGACCAAGCACGACCACCGGGGAGGCCCCATGGCCGACGTACTGTACCGACGCAAGCGCCGCCACACGACGGACAGCATGCTCGACGCGGCGCTGCGCTACGCGGAGCTGGGATGGCCGGTCGCGCGCGGCGCCGCGCCCGGCGAGGACCGCGCGTGCAACTGCGACCGGATGGGTTGTCCGGACCCGGCGGCGCACCCGGTGACGATGGCCTGGGGAGTGGAGGCCAGCACCGACGCCGCCACCCTGCGGCGCTGGTGGACGGCCACCCCCGACGCCAACGTCATCCTGCCGACCGGCCGGGTCTTCGACGTGTTCGACGTCCCGCGCGAGGCGGGGCTGATGGCGCTCGCGCGGATGGGGCGGTCGGGGATCCCCGCCGGACCGGTCGCGGCGGTCGACTCCTCCCGCTACCTGTTCTTCGTGGCCACGCGCTCCCCCGTGGACGAGGACGAGTGGTGGTCCTGCCACCTGGACTGCGTGCCCGAGGGCGTCGAGGAGATGCCGGGCCTGCGCTGGCACTGCCGGGACAGCTTCGTCCTCGGCGCCCCCTCCCTCATGCCCTCCGGCAACCGGGTCACCTGGATCCGGACCCCGCTCGACGCGGGCGGGCCGGTCCCGCTGCCCGACCCGATCGCGGTGCTCGGCATCCTCGCGGACGCCAGCGCCGAGTTCTCGGGCTGACGGGCGCCCTGGATCGTGTCGGTCATCGGAGTGTGTCTCCCTGTCGTCGAATGTTCGGCATCCGCGTCAAAAGTGTTGAGGTGCCGCAAACC
>NZ_JBHXQY010000089.1:0-27896 GCF_042716955.1 Nocardiopsis sp. NPDC058631
GAGCTGGGAAGCAGCGACGGCATCTACGGGGATCCGCAGAGCGAGTACACGCGCCAGCTGCTCACGGCGGCGCCGGTCCTGGACCCGGACGAGGCCCGCCGCCTGCGCGCCGAACGCGTCCGGCAGCGGGCCCCGGGGGCCTGAGGCCCCCGGGGCCCCGGGCTGTGTGCCCGGAGGGGCCGCGCCCGGGGTCGGGCACGCCCCCGCGCCTCAGAGCAGGCTGCGCCGACCGGCCAGCGAGTCGATCCACCGGTGCAGGTGGTCCGACCAGTCGCGGCCCGCGCCGTCGCGGTGGTCGACGCTGAAGTGGTGGAAGCTGTCACGGCCCTCGGAGAAGAGCAGGCCGGGCTTCTTGTCCAGTTCCAGTACCGCGTCGAACCCGTGCCCGTCGGTGACCATGGACAGTTCCAACTCGTTCAGCCCCTGGTAGCGGCCCGGCGCACGGAACTCGATCTCCTGGTAGAAGGGGAGCCGCTGGCGGGTGCGGGGGAGGCGTCCCCGTTCGAGGTCGGCGTGCTTGAAGGTGAACCCGAGGGCGGCCAGCGAGTCGAGGACCGCAGCCTGGGAGGCCAGCGGTGCGACGGCCACGGGGTCGAGGTCGCCGGGGTCGACGGCGCCCGCCACGTGCAGGCGGGTGTTCACCCCGACGTGCATCCGGTGCAGGTGACGGCCCCGGTGGACGGTGAGGGGGGTCTCCCACGGGACGGGGAGCTCGAAGGGCACCCGGAAGCGCTGCCCGGGGGCCAGGACGGTCCCCTCGCCCAGGCTGATCCGGTGGAACTCCATGTCGCTGTCGACCTCGTGGTCGCCGACCTCGGTCTCGACCCGGGCCTGGAGGCCGACGGTGAGCCGTTCGACCCGCTGCTCGACATCGCCCGCCTCGACGTGGACGGTGCCCCGCAGGGCGCCGCCCGGATGGGTCTCGGCGGAGTCCAGAACCGTTTCGACGGAGGCTCCGCCGAATCCGATACCGGCGAGCAGGCGTTTGAGGACCATGGTGGACTCTCCGTACCGCGCCGGTGGTGCCGTGGCCGGGCGGTGGTCAGAAGGGTAAGGGGTACCGGCACCTGAGGAGGAGACGCGGGGGAGGCGTCCGGGGTTCCCGTTCCGAGCACGCCGCCGGCCCGGGTCAGGTGAGGCCCCGCAGGAGGGCGCGCAGCCCGAAGCGGAAACGGGCCTCGGCCTCGGCCTCGTCGGGGGCGTCCTCCTCGTCCGCGTGGCGGACCTGGTGGACGACCGCGCCGACGCAGTAGGAGTGGAGGGCGTCGGCGGCGCGGTCCACGTCGTCGCCGGCCAGCCCGGCGTCGGTGAAGGCGCGGTGCATGAGGGTGCGGGTGGCGTCGCTGTCGGGGGTGCGCGGCGCGCGGTGCACCAGCAGGGAGAGCGCGCCGGAGTACGCGAGCATACGCGCCCGGTGGGTGTGGGCCCAGTCGGTCAGGCGGACGTCCCAGGGGCGTGTGTCGACGGGCTCCTCCTCCGGTCCGTCCTGTTCGTCCCCGGTCGCGTCGGTGCCCGCGGTCTCCTCGTGCGCGTGGGCGGAACCGCGGGGGGCGGGGGAGGCGACGTAGGCGGCGATGGCGTTGAAGAGCTGTTCCTTGCCCAGGGGGAAGTGGTGGTAGATGGCCATGGCCTCCACTTCCAGAGCGTCGCCCAGCCGCCGCATGGACAGGCCGCCCAACCCGCGCCCGGAGATGATGTGGAGCGCCTCGACGATGATGCGCTCACGGCTGAGTCCGGCGTAGTTCCTGCTCATGGTGTTCCTTTCGGGGGTGTGCGACGTCAAGGTGGCAGATCGCGCCTACAGGGGCCACCACCGACGCGCGACCCGGGTCGCCAGATGATCTTCGTCACCTCTAGAGTGGCCTCGACCGACGGTACGCGGGTACGGAGTGCACACATGGGACTGGCCAAGAAGAGCACGACACAGGCACGCGAGAGCCTGGAGGCCGACGAGGAGCGGGCCGCCCGCCTGCCCGCGCTCCTGCGGGGGGTGGCCGAGGCGCAGGAGGCCCTGGACTCGGTGAGGGGGACGAACGCGCCCGTGGACGAGGTCCACCGGCGGGGCGTGGCCCTGGACGAGGCGCTCACCGAGGCGATGCGGGCAGCCTACGCCAGGGAGCGGACACTGGTGGGGCTCAAGGGGTACCAGGACCGGATCCACCGCCGCAAGTGGTTGGCCCGGCCGCAGGTGCGCGAGGCCACGGAGGTGGCGGAGACGCTGCTCACCGCACGTGAGGCCCACCGGCTGCACGGGATCCAGCGGGTGCCGCGCCTGGTGGGGTGAGGTCCGAGCCCCTGGTGCGCAGTCGAGGGTCGGGACACGCACGGTAGTTTGGTGTTCGGTCCCTTCGGGGACGGACACCGCAGTAGGCGACCGTGGGGAGCGCAGTAGGAGATGGCGGATTTCATCCGCATCGATCCGATGTCGAAGGTACCGCCCTACGAGCAGATCAGGTCGATCGTGGCGATCGCGGCCGCCAACGGCGAACTCGCGGTCGGCTACCGGCTGCCGACGGTGCGCGCCCTTGCGGGCCAGCTCTCGGTGGCGGTGAACACGGTCGCGCGCGCGTACCGGGAGCTCGAACAGGCGGGGGTGGTCGAGACCCGCGGGCGCTCGGGCACCTTCGTCGCCGCGGGCGGCGACGACCAGCGCGCCGAGGCGCTGGCGGCCGCACGCGACTACGCCGAGGTGATCACCCGGGTGGGCCTGGACCACGACGAGGCGGTGGAGATCCTGCGGGCGGCGCTGAGGCGCTGACCCCCGGACACGGCCGTTCCGGCACGGGCCGCCGTGGCGGCCCGGCCCTGCGGTGCGCCGTGTCCTCGCGACCTCAGCGGCGCAGGCCGACCACGGACACGACGTAGAACGCGATCAGTCCGAGCCACACCAGGGGCAGGGCCCCGGTGGGGCCCAGGGCCGCGGTGATGCCGGTGATGGGGATGCTGACTCCCAGGCACACCAGCGAGAGCACGAAGCGCACGGTGTTGGAGGGCATCCCGGTTCTGGCGGGGGCGGCGGGGGTCTGCCGTGCGACGTGGTGGCGGACCCTCTCCTCGATGGTGTCGTCGATGCGTTCGACCAGGGACGCGGCCAGGGCCTCGTCGTACTCGGGTCCGAGCTCCCGGCCGGCCCGCAGAGCCGCGGCGACCTCGTCCTGGTGACGGGAGGGGTTGTTCGTCATGTGCGCAGGGTCCCACGCGCCGAGGGTCTGTCCGTGTCCGCGGACGGATACCAGGGACACGTCAGGGACATCCCTGAGGCCGCACGCGACCCGGGGCCGCCCCCCCCGTGCGGGAGAGACGGCCCCGGTGGGCGTCGCGCGTGCCCCTGCGTCTAGCTCGCGAAGTCCAGCAGCTGCTGGGCGCGGCTGGGGTGGCGCAGCTTGGACAGCGACTGCTTCTCCAGCTGGCGGATGCGCTCCCGGGTCAGCCCCAGGTGCTTGCCGATCTCGTCCAGGGTGCGCGGACGGCCGTCCATCAGGCCGAACCGCAGGGACATGATGGTCGCCTCGCGCGGCTCCAGGTCGGAGAGCGCGTTGCGCAGCTGGTCGGCCATGAGCTGGCGGTCGACCACCTCGGAGGCCTCCGAGGCGTCTATGTCCTCGATGAGGTCGCCGATGCGGGTCTCGCCGTCCTCGCCGATGGTCGAGTCGAGGCTGATCGGCTGGCGGGTGACCCGCAGCAGCTCCTCGATCTGGGCCGGGGTCTTGTCCAGCTCCAGCGCCAGCTCCTCGGGGGTGGGCTCGCGGCCCATCGCCTGGTGCATCTCGCGCTCCAGCCGGCTCACCTTGCTGAGCAGCTCCAGGACGTGCACGGGGAGGCGGATGGTGCGGGCCGAGTCGGCGAAGCCGCGCTGGATGGCCTGGCGGATCCACCACATGGCGTAGGTGGAGAACTTGAAGCCCTTGCTGTAGTCGAACTTCTCCACGGCGCGGATCAGGCCGAGGTTGCCCTCCTGGACCACGTCCAGCAGGGACATGCCGCGGTCGCTGTACTTCTTGGCCACCGACACCACCAGGCGCAGGTTGGCCTCCAGCATGTGGGACTTGGCCTTGCGTCCGTCCTCGGCCACCCACTCCAGCTCGTCGGCCTCGGTCTCGGCCATCGGGACGGAACCGTCGACGTCCCCGTGCAGGCCGAGCCGGTACTCGGCGTAGAGTCCGGCCTCGACGCGCTTGGCCAGGTCGACCTCCTGCTCCGCGGTGAGGAGCTGGCGCCGGCCGATGGCCTTGAGGTAGGTGTGGACCGAGTCGCCCATGGCGGGTGACTGGTCGTCGAGGTCGGCCTCACCGGTCTCCGGATCGGTGGTGGCCTGGGTGGTCTCGGTCTTCTTGGTGCGCCGTGTGGTGCGGGCCTTCCTCCGGGTGGCGGGGCCCTTGCGCGCCCCGTTCTTGCCGGATGCGGCCTTGGGCGCCTCGTCGGTGTCGGGCACCGTAGCGATGAGAGTGTTTTCCAGCACGTCGTCCTCGGCGTCAGGATCGGACACCAGTGCGGAGTCGTCGCCCCCGTTGGCGAGCCGGACCCCGTTCTCGGTGAGTTCACGCAGGATGGATCGGCCGTCCCCAGAGGAGACTCCGGCCGCGGTGAAAGCGGTACGCAGTTCGGAGAGGGACAGGTGCCCCTGGGCACGTCCGCGGGTGATCAGGTCGGTCAGGGCCGCGTCGGCGGCCGTGTCCTCGTTCGGAGCGGGGCTGTCGGGGTCCTCGGCGGCGTGGGCCGAAGCGGCTAGGGCAGTGCTCGTCATCTGGGCACCTCCCTCCCTTCCAAGACGTATGGCACGTGGCGGAGGGTTCCCGCCGACTGGACGCGCCAATATGTCCAACGTGTCGGGGAGTCAAATGTTCCCTGTCTCGATTGGATATCGTCGGGAGTGGCGTAGATCACTGGGCAGGAAGTGGCGAAGCGTGCGCCGCAGCGGGTAATGGAACCCGCTCGGAAGCGGCCGCGTCGCGGGCCGGGTTCCCGGCCGGGCCTCGGGGAGGGTGCAGGGGCACGGACGAGTGGGCCGATGGCTGTCGCCAACTGCGGACCTCCTTGGGAGAGGGGCCGAAGGGACCGGATACTCAGGTAGACGCGGGGAACCTCGCGGAAGTTCCCCGCCTTCCGGCCACGGCCCTGGTCGTACGTGCTGCCACCGTGGGAGGACGGCGCGGACACCCCCCAGGTCACACCCGTCTTCCGCGAGTCCACGCGGAGCGGGACAAGGCACCCGAAGGGCCCAGGGTCCCATGCGCGGGGAGTGCGCCGGTAACGGCCCCGGCCTCAGGACGCGGGTCCGCGCAGCGCCACCAGGTCCGGTTTGCCCGAGGCCAGCATCGGCAGGGACCCCCGCAGGTCCAGCTCGCGCGGCGCCGCGTAGGAGGGCAGGCGCTCGCGCACCCACGAGCGCAGCTGCTCCAGCGTCGGCGGCGCGTCCGGGTCGGCGGGCACCACGACCGCGCTCACCCGCTCGCCCCACTCCGGGTCCGGGCGGCCCACGACCACCGACTCCGCCACCGCCGGGTGCTCCATCAGCAGGGCGTTGACCTGACCGGGGACCACCTTGTGGCCACCGGTGTTGACCACCTCGTCCCCGCGCCCGAGCACGCTCAGGCGCCCCTTCGCGTCCAGGCGGCCCAGGTCGCTGGTGCGCAGCCACGACCGCCCGTCGCCGTCGCGGGTCAGCGCACCCGGGTCGCCGGCGGTGCCGGGGGCGAACCGGTAGCCGCTCAGCAGCATCGGCCCCGACAGCAGGACCGGTCCCGGCTCGCCGGGGGCCTCGGAGTCGACCCGCACCCGCACGCCGTCCAGGGGGACGCCGTCGTAGACGCATCCGCCGCAGGTCTCGCTCATGCCGTAGGTGGTCACCACCCGCGCGCCGGCCGCGCGCGCGGCCTCCACCAGGGCGGGTTCGGCGGCGGCCCCGCCGAGCAGGACCGTTCCGAACAGGGACAGGTCGGCCCCCGCGGCCAGGAGCCGCCGCAGCTGCGTGGGCACCAGCGACACGTGCGGTCGCAGCTTCGCGGCCAGCTCCCGCACCGTGTCCGTGTCGAAGGGGGCGTGCACCGCCTCGGCGCCCGTCGCCAGGGCGCGCGTCATCACCTGGATACCGGAGATGTGTCCGGCGGGCAGCACGCACAGCCACGCGTCCCCCGGGGCGGCGCCGATCCGCGCCACCGAGGCGCGGGCGGAGGAGCGCAGCGCGTGCGCGGACAGCTCCACCCCCTTGGGGGCGCCCGTGGAACCGGACGTGGTGACGACCAGCGCCGTGCCGGCGCGAGCGGGGGCGGAGCCGTCGAGCGCGCTCACCCCGTCCGGGCCGCGCAGGGACGCCGGGCGCATCGCGGCGAGCAGGTCGCGGACCCGGGCGTCGGGGGTGCCCGCGGGGATCGGCAGCAGCGCGGGTCCCTCGCCGTCCAGGGCACGGGCCAGCAGGTCCCCGAAACGTTCCGGTGCCAGCCCGCGGACCGCCTGGAGGGGGCGGCCCTCCTCGGACGGGGGGACCTGGACCTGGGTGTCGACCTGATTCTCGCGTGCCACGCCCGCCAGGGTACGCCCGCCCGCCGCCACCGCGCCCACGGGCTCCGCGAAGTCCGGGCGCGGGTCCGCGCAGCCGGCGCGCAGCCCCGCAGGTCCGGCCGCCCCGGGGGCAGGGCGGCCGGGTGCGTGCCTGTTCGTCCCGGCTCGCCTGGCAGAATGCGTAGGGTTGACGCTTGGACGTGGCCGCCGCGCGGGCACGTCCGCGTCGTACCCAGTGTCCCCGTGAGGAGAAGTAGCAGCCGTGAGCAGCGTGATCGACTGGCAGCGGTCGGGCGAGTATTCCGACATCACCTACGAGACCGCGGAGGGCATCGCCAAGATCACGATCAACCGCCCTGAGCGGCACAACGCCTTCCGGCCCCAGACTCTGTTCGAGCTCCAGCAGGCGTTCAGCATCGCCCGCGACGACTCCGAGGTCGGCGTGATCATCTTCACCGGCGCCGGCGACCAGGCGTTCTGCTCCGGCGGTGACCAGAAGATCCGCGGTGACGACGGCTACATCGGCGACGACGCCGTGGCCCGCCAGGGCATCGGCCGGCTCAACGTCCTCGACCTCCAGGTGCAGATCCGCCGCCTGCCCAAGCCGGTCATCTGCATGGTCGCCGGCTGGTCCATCGGCGGCGGCAACGTGCTCCAGGTCTGCTGCGACCTGACCATCGCCGCCGACAACGCCAAGTTCGGCCAGACCGGCCCCAAGGTCGGCTCGTTCGACGGCGGCTACGGCTCGTGGCTGCTCGCCGAGACCGTCGGTCTCAAGAAGGCCCGTGAGATCTGGTACCTGTGCCGCCAGTACAGCGCCCAGGAGGCGCTGGACATGGGCATGATCAACACCGTGGTCCCGCTGGAGAACCTGGAGAAGGAGACCGTCGCCTGGGCCCGCGAGCTCCTGGAGAAGTCCCCTCTGGCGCTGCGCATGCTCAAGGGCGCCATCAACGCCGTCAGCGACGGCGCCGCCGGGATGCAGCAGTTCGCCGGTGACGCCACCATGCTCTACTACATGAGCGAGGAGGCCCAGGAGGGCCGGGACGCGTTCAAGGAGAAGCGGCGTCCGGAGTTCGACAAGTTCCCGCGCCGCCCGTGACATCCTCCGTCGGGTCCGACCCGGAGGGCGCGTCCGCCGCCGGGCGCGCCTTCGCCGTCGGCCTGCGCGACCGCTTCCGCGGCATCACCGTCCGCGAGGGCATGCTCGTGCGCGGGCCCGCCGGGTGGGGCGAGTTCTCGCCCTTCGCCGAGTACGGTCCGCGCGAGTCCTCCCGCTGGTGGGCGGCCTGTCACGAGGCCGCCCACCTCGGATGGCCGGAGCCGGTCCGCGACCGGGTGCCGGTCAACGTGACCGTGCCCGCGCTGGGCCCCGAGCGGGCCCACGCGATCGTTGTCGCGGGCGGCTGCGCCACCGCCAAGGTCAAGGTCGCCGAGAAGGGGCAGGACCCTGCCCAGGACCTGGCCCGGGTCGAGGCCGTCCGCGACGCCCTCGGGCCGTCCGGCAAGGTGCGTGTGGACGCCAACGGCGCCTGGGACGTGGACACGGCGGTGCGTATGGTCCGGGCCCTGGACCGGTTCGGGCTGGAGTACGTCGAACAGCCGTGCGCGACCCTGGAGGAACTGGCCCGGGTGCGCCGCCGGGTCGACGTCCCGGTGGCCGCCGACGAGTCGATCAGGCGCGCCGAGGACCCGCTGAGGGTCAGGGCCGCAGGTGCGGCCGACATCGTGGTGCTCAAGGTCGCGCCCCTGGGCGGGGTACGGGCCGCGCTGCGGGTGGCCGAGGCGTGCGGTCTGCCCGTGGTGGTCTCCAGCGCCGTGGAGACCTCGGTCGGACTCGCGGCCGGTGTGGCCCTGGCCGCCGCGCTGCCGGACCTGCACCACGCCTGCGGGCTCGCCACCAGGCAGATGCTCACCGCCGACGTCACCGACCGTCCGCTGCTGCCTCAGGAGGGGTTCTTGCCGGTCCGTCCGGTGGCGGTGGACGAGGAGAGCCTGCGCGCGGTGGAGGTCGACCCCGCCGGGTGGCGTACCCGGGCCGCCGCGGCCCGGGCCGCCGCGGACGAGGACCCCGGCACCGGGTAGCCCCGGACCCGGCACATCCGCCCCGGGGCGGGGGCTCCGACGCGTCGGGTACCGGCGCGTTTTGTGCGGATGTGCCGGGAACAACAGCGGGATTCGTTCGACCTCCGGCCTTGGTGGGGGTTGACTGGGGGGGACGAGTCCACGCGGCGATACTTGGTACACCTTGAGACGATCGAGAGAGTTGATGAATCCGTCTACCGCCCTGGCGCGGGTCCTCGTCGACGAGCTGGCCCGAGGCGGCCTGGTCGAGGCCGTCGTCGCGCCGGGGTCGCGCTCGACACCGCTCGCGCTCGCCCTGGTCTCCCACCCCGGAATCCGCGTGCACGTGCGCGTCGACGAGCGCTCCGCGTCGTTCCTGGCGCTCGGGCTCGCCCGTGCGTCCCGGCGCCCGGTGGCGGTGGTGTGCACCTCCGGTACGGCGGCCGCCAACCTCCACCCGGCCGTGATGGAGGCCGACGAGAGCGCGGTCCCCCTACTGGTGATGACGGCCGACCGGCCGCCGGAGCTGCGGGGCACCGGTGCCAACCAGACAGTGGACCAGATCGGCCTGTACGGCGGCGCCGTGCGCATGTTCGCCGAGGTGGGCACCCCCGACCCGGTACCCGGAATGGTCGCCTACTGGCGCTCCCTGGCCTGCCGCGCCTGGGGGTCGGCGGTGGGGGGCAGACCCGGGCCGGTCCACCTCAACGTGGCCTTCCGTGAACCCCTGACCCCCGACGACAACGGCACGCGGTGGCCCGAGCCCCTGGAGGGGCGCCCGGGGCGCCGGCCGTGGATCAACCGGCCCGGACCCCCCGCCGAACCGGCGCCGTTCGTGCTGCCCGCCGCGGAGCGCGGCGTGATCGTGTGCGGTGACGGCGACTACGACCCGGTGCCCTACCTGGCCCTGGCCGAGCTGACCGGGTGGCCCCTCCTGGCCGAGCCCACCTCCAACGCGCGGCGGGCGGGCGCGGTGTCCACCTACCGCCAGCTCCTGGCCTCACCCCGCTTCGTCTCCGAGTACGCGCCGGAACTGGTGGTGAGCGTGGGGCGGCCCAACCTGTCCCGCCAGATCCTGGCGTTCCTGCGCCGGGCCGAACGGCACGTGGTCGTCACGTCCGGAGCCGTGGGCGACCCCGCCGGGAGCCTGGCCAACGCGTTCTCCGACCCGGCCCGCACCGCCACCGACGTGGTCGCTGCGGTCGCACCCCCGACCGGCTCGGACTTCCACACCGTGCAGAGCACGGACTGGTCCCGGGGGTGGCTGAGAGCCGAGGCCGCCGCGCGCGGTGCCCTGGACGCGGTGCTGGACGAGGACGAGGCGCTCAGCGAGCCCAGGCTCGCCCGCGACCTCGTCTCGCACCTGTCAGCGGGTTCGCTGCTGTTCGCCGGGTCGAGCATGCCCATCCGCGACCTGGACGCCACCATGCGGGCGCGCTGCGGCGTGCGCCTGGTCGGCAACCGGGGCGTGAGCGGGATCGACGGCACCGTCTCCACCGCCGTCGGCGCCGCGCTGGCCCACCAGAGCGAGGGCGGCGGCCAGGCCTACGCCCTCCTGGGCGACCTGGCACTGCTGCACGACCAGAACGGACTGATCATCGGGCCGGGGGAGCCCCGGCCGGACCTGGCCGTCGTGGTGGTCAACAACGACGGCGGCGGGATCTTCTCCGGCCTGGAGCAGGCGGGGCACCCCGACTTCGAGAGGGTGTTCGGCACGCCGCACGGGGTGTCGATGGAGCGGGTGGCGGCCGTCGCCGACCTGCCGTACACGCGCCTGGAGTGGGCCACCGACCTGCCCAAGGCCCTTCTGGGGGAGGGCCTGCGGGTCATCGAGGTGTGTACCAAGAGACCGGACAGCGCCGCGCTGCGCCGCAGGATGCAGGCCGCGGTGGACGCGGTCCTGTGACCCGGGCACCGGAGCCGCCCACCTCGCCCGGCGGCTGCCCCCGCGCCGGGGGAGGGGCGCTTCCCCTCCGGTACGCGCCCGAGCGGCGGGAGAGGGAAAGGGGTGCGCACCCGCCACTCCCGTCCCGCGCGACCTGCGCCTATCCTGTGCCCCATGGCCGAACGAGCGCGTCGGCCACCGCTGAGCGGTGACCTCGCCCAGCGCGTGGTCGACCTGATCGCACCGACGATCAGCCACAACATCAACGTGATGGACGAGCACGGCACCATCATCGCCTGCCTCGACCCCGACCGGCGGGGCACCCTCCACCGGGGGGCGCAGAAAGTGATCGCGCGCAGGCGAGGCGTGCTCGTGACGGCACCCGAACCGGGTACCGCCGACCGGCCCGGCGCCAACGAACCCCTCATGGTCGACGGCGAGCTGCGCGGGGTCGTCGGGGTGACCGGAGACCCGCACGAGGTCGCCCCGCTGGCCAGGGTCGTCGCGCTGACCGTCCAGCTCCTCATCGCCCAGGAACACGAACAGGACGCGGCCACGCGGCGCCACACCGAGGCCCGCGACCTGATCGCCGCCCTCGGCTCGGGTACCGCCCGCCCCGGCGACGCCCGCGCACGGCTGTCCGCCGCCGGGCTCGCCCCGCCCTGGTCGCTGGCACTGTGGGCGGCGCCCGCCCCGCGCCCGGACGGCTCCGCCGCGCCCCCCGACCTCGCGGAGACGGCCGTGGCCCGGATCAACGCCGACGCCGGGCTCCGGGCCGCCGTGCTGCACGGTGCCCTCTGGCTGGTCGGCTCCGGCGCCGCCCCCGCCCCGCACGCCCCGGGCCTGCCGGTGGAGGGCCGCCACACCGCCACCGCCCCCACCGACGACGTCACCGTCCTCCTCGCCCACGCGGAGGAGGCGCGGGCCCTGTGCCGGTACGCCGGGCTGATCCCCGACACGGCGGGCGGCCCCCCGTGGTCGCGGACGATCGCGGTCGCCGTCGCCCACCTGCCCCCGCGCTCCCTCGACCGCCTGGCCGGACTGGCGCTCGAACTCAACGGAGCACAGCGGAGCACGGTCGCCGCGGTGGCCTCGACGACCTCGATGCAGGCCGCGGCGGACTCCGTGTACGTGCACCGCAACACCCTGCTCCAGCGGGTGGCGCGGATCCGGTCCGTGACGGGACTGGACATCCGCCGGGCCGACCACCTGACCACGCTCCAAATGGCCCTGTACGCGTGCGACGCGGTGGGCGGTTCGCACACAACGCTCGCCCGAAGAGCCGGGAAGACTGGGCGGATCACCGTCGAACCGCACCCGTGATGTGCCTAGGCTCTCCACCATGCCCACAGCGTTTCGCACACACGACGAGGCCGCCCCCCTCCGCGTCGCCATCATCCCGGACTCCTTCAAGGGGAGCGCGGGCGCCGTGGAGGTGGCGGCCGCGATGGCCCGGGGCGTCCAGGACGCCTTCGACGACCACGGCACACGGGTGAGGGTCGATACCCTGCCCTTCGCCGACGGCGGCGAGGGCACCCTCGACGCCCTGCTCGGCGCCTGGGGCACCACCGCGCTGGCCGTCGAGACCACCGACGCCCTCGGCAGGCCCGTCCGGGCCAGGTACGGACTCTCCCCCGACCACCTGACCGGCATCGTCGAGGCCGCCGAGGCCAACGGCCTGCCCGCGGTCTCCGACGTCCCCCTGCGACCCCTCACCGCCAGCACCCGGGGTATCGGCCCCCTGGTGACGTCGCTGCTGGACGCGGGCGTGGAGGAGATCCTCCTGTGCATCGGCGGCTCCGCCACCACCGACGGGGGGACCGGCCTCCTCTCCGCGCTGGGTGCGCGGTTCCTCCACGCGGACGGCTCCGAACTCCCCGACGGGGGAGGGAGCCTCACCGGCCTCGACCGCGTGGACCTCGACGGACTCGACCCCCGCGCCCGCCGGGTGCGCTGGCGGATCGCCTGCGACGTCACCAACCCCCTGGTCGGCGACAGGGGCGCGGCTGCCGTCTTCGGGCCGCAGAAGGGCGCCACCCCCGACGACGTGCGCGTCCTGGACGCGGGACTGCGCCGCCTGGCCGACGTGCTCGCCGAGGCCTCCGGGACCGACGTCCGCGACCTCCCGGGCATGGGAGCCGCCGGCGGCCTGCCCGCGGGGCTGACGGCGCTCCTGGGCACCGAGGCCGTTCCCGGCTCCCGGATGGTCGCCGAGGTCCTGGGCGCCGAGGAACTGCTCTCCCGGGCCGACCTCGTCCTCACCGGGGAGGGGTCCTTCGACAGCCAGTCCCTGTCGGGGAAGGTCGTCGACGCGGTACGCCGCCTCACCCCCGCGGACCGCCCCGTCGTGGTGATCGCGGGCAGGGTCTCGGTGTCCCCCGAGGACCTGCGCCGCTCGGGCATCACCGCGGCCTTCTCCATCGCGCGGGGCCCCGGCTCCCTGGAACAGATGCAGGAGGACGCCGTCCCCGGCATCACCTGGGCGGCGTACAACTGCTGCCGGCTCCTCGCGCACCGCTTCGCCTGAACGAGTGTTCCGGTGGGGGAGGCGGAGGCTGCCCGTTCGGCTGTGTGAACCGCCCTCCCACGGAATGCCGACCTCCGATAAGTGCACTGGTTTCGAGCGTGTGTTCGGTGGGCGAGTTTCGCGTTCCCCTCAACCCGGGGCCGCACATGAACGAGGAGGGCCGCCTGGGCAACAGTCAGTGCCACCTTTTCTGGAGCCCCGTGCAGACGCGCACCCCGCCCCGCCCGACCACCGTCGGCGCCCTCCTGGCGGCCGTCGCCGCGCTGACCCTGGTCGGCTGCGACCCGTCCGTGGAGAACCCGCAAGCCGGCACCTCACCACCCGCCTCGGTCTCGCCCGGCGCCTCGCCCTCTCCCTCCCCAGTTGCGCCGGCGGACGGCACCGACCTGGACGCCCGCACAGACGGCGAAGGCGAGGTGGGGGTGACCGGGGTGGCCGAGTTCGAGCTCGACCCGGATCTCGGACTCGACGCCGTGACAGTCGAACTGATCCCGGCCGGGGCCGACCCGGAGTTCGGAACCGACGACCTCGGGACGGCCGAACCGTCCACGAACGAAACGATGAAGTTCACGACGATCGCCCCAGAGGGCGGCGCGATCACAGGAGGCGTGCTCCTCCAGGAGGTCGGTGGGACAGCGTAGTTCGACAACGTCGTCATCGAGTGGGTGGAAGGCACTGACGACAGCGCGATACTCCGATTCGAGCTGACGTAGCGGAGAGGACTGCCGCTGGTGCGCGGTCGGGCTTCGGCGTCACGGGTGGTCGAGGTCGATCCCGAGGAGGTCAGCGATCAGGTGTGTGCCTTCGGGTCCGACTTCGCCCAGGAGGGTGGCGAGCCACGCGCGGTCGTCACGGTCGTCCGGGTTCGAGGAAGCATCCTCCACGAAGGTGGTGTACCCGTGCATGGAGGAATACCCGCCGGGGGAGGTGAGGGTTCGATTCATCCCCACGACACGGGGAGCACAGGGGCCGGCGGGTACGCACCGATGCCGCGTGGGGCCCATTCCCGCTCATGTGGGAAACAGGGAGCAGCCCCGGGTGAATTTTGGTAACGCGGGCCCATCCCCGCGTGCGCGGGGAGCACGGCGCAAAACGAATCGCGTCGGCATTCTGATTGGGGCCGCCCCCGCATGTGCGGGGAGTTGTTCGCTGACCCACCGAAGCGGGATGCAGTGTTTTCAGTCGGGAGCTGCTCGGAACAAGGAGAGTTGTTCTTGACAGCTAACGGGGGGTTGACGCGTCGACTAGCGCCGACCACTCCTGGGGCGAAAAGCGCAAGTTCGCACCCTTCGGGTCCTTGGAGTCCCTGACCTGGGAGCCGTGCGTGGTGTGTCCGACCTCCACGCACTGGTTGCCATCTGAGTAACTGCTAGTGATCCAGCCGATGCTGCGTTCGGTCATGTTCTTGCTCTCCTCGGTGTGGGGGACGCCGTCCAGGCCGGGTCGCACCACTGGTGGCGGTGCGCGCCAACCCGTGCGCGAGAGTCAAGTATAAATCCACTCCCGGAATCAAACCATCGAAACAGCCGGGTCTACAGCAGAAATTCGCAGGCGGGGATAGGTCTCGTCGCTTTTAGGCGGCGCGCCCGTTCTTTGCGTAGCTTTCTATCATTTCGAGTGATTCTTCAGAGTTCAGTGCGAGTTCGGTTGCTATGTGATCGAATTCTTTGTCATATTTTCTGACATAGTTTTCTTTATCCGACAGCACACCATCTCCCCGGTGCTCGGTGTAAAGCACGTCGGGCAGTTCGGAGCTGAAGCCCAGGAGCGTGAAGCCGCCATCGAGCCCGAAGTGGAGTCCCACGTATTCGGGGACGATGCGGATGCTCACCGCCGAGGCCAGGTCCATGAGGTGGTGCAGCTGGCGCACCATGAGTCCGGGGTTGGCCGGATGACCGACCGGGCGCCTGATGACCCCTTCGTCGAGCACGAAGGTTCGTTGCGGTGCAGGGCTGCGTGCCATGACCACCCCTTGGCGTCCCATGCGGACGGCGACCAGGTCCTCGACGTCCGCCTTGGCCGACGTTGCGGAACAAAGCGAGTGAGCATAGTCACGGGTCTGGAGGAGGCCGGGAACCACCAGTGGCTGATACTGGCAGATGCGATCGGCACCCATCTCAAAACCGGCGAATCGCCTGTATCCGGGATTCATCACATGCCGCAGCGGGTGCCACCATGGCTTCTGTCGGGCTTTTTGTCCGATTGACTGCAATTCTCGACCGGTTGGGGTGTTGGCGACCCCGTATATGCTCAATAGGGCATCGAGTTCGGCTTTCGGAAGAACCTGGCTTCCGCCCTCATACCGCATGATTTTGGCGTGAGAGCACTCCATCCGGCTCGCTACGTCCTCTTGCGTCAGACTTCGTTCGCGGCGGAGCTGGACGAGGCGGCGAATGAGCAGCGCCTGATGCACCACAGGTCCGCGATCAGCGATCATGGACTGTCCTCTCTTGGGTGTATCGTCGGCCGTATCTGCAAGGTCGCGATTTGTGATATCCAGGACGTCGGCAGACGCAGGTGCCCGAGGAACGAAAGTCGCCCGGGGAACGCCTGATAGCTCTAGGATGGTCCGGTAAACACAGTTCGCGTGCAATATTCTAGTACGCGAGGACACGGACTGTAAGCCGATAGTGGAAATCACCGCTCATACGCAAGGGAGGCCCTTCAAGCACGCACGGAGTGTCAAATGCTGACGAAGTACACCAAATCGGACCTACTTTCGTGATCGGCGAATGTGATCAGCCGACTGGGCGATGACGAGCGATCCCTTCCCGCGGGGGGATCGACCTCCCCCGATGTTTGACATCGGTGGCACGCAGGAGGATGGCCGTGGCCGAGGAACCCGAGAAGAAGAGGAAATCGCGCAAGAAGCGCGATGGAGAGGAACGCGAGGGAACCAACTGGATGCGCTTGTTCGCCGAAGTCCTCGTGCGCCAGGCGAGCCGGGCGTTCATCGAATATATGTTCGGTGGAGGTTCGGGATCGGACTCGGGCGACGAGGGTGCACTCCGAGGGGACGACGACTAACGTCGTCGTCTCCCCTCGGAGGCCCAGCGGGAGCATTACAGGCTCTCAACCGATGCATGCTTCCCGCCGCTTAGGGGGTTTTTAGGGCTGGGGTCGCGAGTGCGCGAATTCTCCACAACCCTATTACCCTGCTCCGGTCATGTGGAGTCCTTGGACCCACATGGCCGGGCTTCGTCGTGTTCATCGACGGGGTTTCAGTTATTTAGAGTGTCCTTGGGTGTATAAGTTTCAAGTTCACGCACACATAAGGTGACGCAATCAGTAGAATCTTATCCTGATTTTAGGACGTCCGAAAACCCCAGGGCGCACTAAGTGCCCATAGTCACACATATTGCACCCATTGGGCCGAAGTCCACCTTTGTCCGCTTTGAATATACAAGACGCCCGCCGTCCCATCGCCAGCGGGGAGCTACCGCGGACCAGACGGTGAGGAACCTTCGCGTCCTCTCCAAGGAGAGGTCTACGCTGACTTCGGCTGTCACCACGGCGTGCGACTTGACCACATCGGCCAGCTCGACGGGGGAGACCAGCAGGGCGCCGGGGCGGCTCTCGCCGCCAGGGCAGCGGTCACGGGGGACTGTGCTGGGTCATGACGCCTTTCATCAGGTTCGAGTCATCACGGTGTAGGGGCGCATGAGCGGGGTGCCGTCACTGGCCGGGGAGAGCTTCGACTGGCTGGTCACCGTTCGTTCCTCCCTGCAAGCCGTGTTCGAGCCGGGCCGCTGTGATGAGGCCGGCCAGTGCGTCGGCGGTGCCCGCTTGCACCAGGACGTCGCCGGGGTGTTGGGCCCACAGGCCGTCCAGGTGGGTGACGGGGACGTTGCGGTGCAGGAATCCGGCGTACCAGCCGGGGTTGGTCTGCTCGATGAGTTCCAGGGCTTGGAGGTCGGCGTGTACCCGGTCGGGGTCCAAGGCGCGCAGGGTGGTGGGGACGCTTTCCCAGGGGCGTTGGAAGCTCACCGCCGGGTGGCCGTCGACGTCGGTGTGGGTAATGTGCCAGCTCATCGGGGATCCTGTGCGTGTCTGAGCGGGAGGTCGGGGCCCGGCGGGGTCTTTTCAGGGGGAGCGGCCAGCGGCGACCCGGCGGGTCACGTGCCGCATGTGCTGGGAGAGCTGGTCGGGGTGTGGGTGCCGGAGCGGGGTCACGGTGGCGGGGCCCAGGTAGAACGCCACCCACACTCGTAGGGAGTAGGACCACATCACCCACCAGTGCGGGGCGTGGTGGAGGGTGAGGGCGTCGGCGGTCTCCTGCTGGGCCCGGTCGTGGTCGGGGTTCCACTTCACGGGTTCTCCACCACCGCGCGGATGGTGAGGGGGCCCATGGCGGTGCCCTTCCACTCCCAGTCCCATTCCCAGTACAGGGCGAGCTGGTCGACCAGGTGTAGGCCCGGGAGCGGGGCGAGGCGGGGCTCCCCCAGCCGGGGGTAGGGGATGACGGTGTCCCGGCGGGGGCCGTTGTCGGTGACGGCGATGCCGATGAGGAACGGGTTGGTGTCGACCACGACGCGTACGGTTCCGCCTGGGTCCCCCGAGCGGGTGTGTTTGTGGGCGTTCGAGGCGAGGGCTTCGGCCACCAGCGCCACCGGTTTCGCGGCCCGGCGGGGGGCCACTGCGCGCACCCACTTGGTGAGGGCGGTGTACTCGCGTTCGTGGCCGAGGACGATGCCGTGCTTGTGTGGCTGGACGAACCCGATCCGGTGCGGGTACGGGACGCAGGCCTCAGGATTGGGGTCTGGTTTCGGTGTTGTGGTGCCGGTAGGATGCATTCGTCTCACCTCGTGTCATTGCGTGACAGGTGGGGCACTTGCCTCGGAGGTCGTTGTCCGCGACCACCGGGGCTCTTTTGTGTCCAAGGTGGCCGCCCCTGCCCCGTATCCCCCGAAGGGAGGAGCGACCAAGAACGACTATGCACAGTCCCAGGCCAGGGCGCTATGGCAACAGTGAAACTGTTTTTCCATGGGGCTTTCGGTGGCCAAGAGTTGCACTCTGTTGTTAAATGTGGTCATGTCTCAGGAAGTTCAGAAGAAGTGGGTGCCCTTCGGCAAGACTGTTCGAAAACTCCGCGTGGAACAGGGGTTATCCCTTGCTGAAGTGGGGGCGAGGCTCGGGGTCACCGGCTCCATGGTCGGCAGCATCGAACGCGCTACGCGGGTTGCAAAGCGCCAACACGTGGACAAACTGGAGGCGCTCTTTGCAACAAACGGCGATCTGCTCAGCTTCTGGAAGGACACCCGCCTCGAAGGCACGGTCCCCGAACAACTTCGGAGCGCTCTATCGCTGGAACGCAGAGCCACCCAAATCAGGGAATACCAGTCGATCATTTTCCCAGGCTTGCTACAGACCACTGCCTATGCTCGTGCCCTGGTCACAGCGCGAACACCTGAATCCAGCGATGATCAAGTGGATGAGATCGTGCGGGCGCGAGTGGTGAGACTCGATGCCCTCAAAGAACGCTCCGTGAAGCTCTGGTTCGTGGTGGACGACGTCGTGCTTCGCCGTCCCGTCGGGTCTTCCGAAGTTCTGACAGAACAACTGGACTGGGTAACCAAGCTCATCAACACCGGTACGATCCGATTCCAAGCGATCCCCCTTGAGGGAGCTCCCGGGTTGTGCGCTCCCTTTCGACTGGTGAGCCTGGCCCCCCGAAGGATGGCCCTCTACCTGGAGCACGCCATGGGGGGTGAGATCGTAGAGTCTCAGGAGACCGTCGAGGGAGCCCACGACCTGTTCAGTGCTATGCAGAGCGAGGCGCTTTCAACGCGGTCCACGCTTGAGCTGATCAGTCAGATTAAGGAGCAGCTGGCCGCATGAACGACTGGCACAAGTCCAGCTACAGCGATGGTGGCGGCGGTAACTGCGTGGAGGTGGCCGAGGGCGAGAAAGTCCTGGTCCGCGACACCCAGAACCGGGATCTGGGGCACCTCGACTTCGCCCCAGGCGCATGGGGAGCCCTGCTGGGGACCCTCGTCGCAGAGTAAACGAACCGGACCCCGCCAGGTGGGCGGATTCAAGGGGTCTTCGCAACACCTCGTTGATCACACGAGTGTATGCAGACGCTCGGCTGGAGTCTTCCAGCCGAGCGTCTTGCGTGGCCGACCGTTCAGTTTCTGAGCCACGTGCTCCAGGTCCAGCGGGTCGTGCACCGACAGATCGGTGCCCTTGGGGAAGTACTGGCGCAGCAGCCCGTTGGTGTTCTCGTTCGACCCGCGCTGCCAAGGCGAGGCGGGGTCGCAGAAGAACACCGGCACCCCCGTAGCAACGGAGAACGTCCTGTGGCCAGCCATCTCGCTGCCCTGGTCCCAGGTCAGCGCCCCCCGCAGATGCTCGGGCAGCGACCCGATCAGCTCGCTCAGCACACCCCCGACCGCCTCGGCGGTGTGCTCGCCGGGCAGGTGCCCCAGCATCACGTACCGGGTGGAGCGCTCGACCAGGGTGATGATCGCGGACTTGTTGTACGCACCCGTGATCAAATCGCCCTCCCAGTGCCCGGGAACAGCACGGTCCTCGATCTCGGCGGGGCGCTCGCTGATCATCACCATCGGGTCGGTGAACCGGCTCTGTCGTCGTTCAGGTGAGCGGCGGGGCTTGCGTCGGATGCGGCCGGTGCGCAAAGCGGCGGCGACCTCGCGTTTGAGCCCGCCACGGGCCTGGACGTAGAGCGCCTGGTAGATCGTCTCGTGGCTCACACGCATGTCCTGGTCATCAGGATGGTCCTCAACGATGCGGTTGCTGATCTGTTCGGGGGACCATTGTTCCTCCAACCCCTGGGCGACGTAGTCGCGCAAGGGGCCGGGGCAGGCGAGTTTGGCCGGTTTGGGACGCGCCCGCTGTGCGAGGGCCCGGCGCTGGGCCCTGTAGGCACCGTAGGAGCCGTCGGTGTCGCGGTGGTGGTCGAGTTCACGCTTGATCGTGGACGCAGGTCGCCCCAGATCGCGGCCGATCGCTCGCAGGCTCCATCCCGCCCGGTGAAGGTCCGTGATTCGTTCCCTCTCGGGCAGGGTCAAAAAGCGTGGGTGCACCTGCTTTTCGAGCGCGTCCATCACCGGTTGCGGGCTGGTCATGGACTCTATGGTGGTCTGCCCGGTGGAGTAGTTCACCCGGCGGCCATCGGCATAGATCCTTGAGTTGCCGGACTTGCGTACCCCGCGGTCCCAGTCTTTGGCGGTGCGCTCGTTGATCCCGACCCGCCGGGCGGCCTCGCGGCGAGGCACAGCGCTCTTACGCAGGCGGTGGTACTCGTTGCGGGCCGGGTGGGGGCGTTGCCGTCGTTGGGAGCGTAGTCCGGCTTTGCGTGCCCATCCGAACGCGGTGTTGCGGTTGATACCAAGGGAGCGGGCTAGGTCTGTGACGTTGCCGGTCTGGGCCATCAGCTCCAGGAACCTGGCCCGCAGCCGGGCCAGTTCTTCCTTCGAAAACGACACGGTGGCCGCAACCTCCCCAAAAGCACAAGCTCGAAGTCCGCGTCGGAGAACACCTTCACGCCGGACGCATCTGCTTTCTTGGTGAGCTTGCGTCAGTAGACGAGTTCCTCCTCGGCTTCGGTGTGGCGGTTGATGAGCTGTACTCAGTGGACCTTGTCCCACGCATCGAGCAGATGCAGGGTGCTGTCGGCAGTGGGTGGGCGTGAGTATTGGGCCCACCTTGCTCGTTTGCCGCGAGAGCGGATCGGAAAAGCTCAGATCCTATTTGTACATGATGTCTGCCACCTCTCTCATGACATCGCGTTCTTGAACTGGCATCAGATCCACCGGATGTTTCGATAGGTGTTCTGTGAAGCGGGAAAACAAGCGGTCCTCGCTCTCCACTCCTTCGGGAAGCTCGACGAACCAACGGTATCCACATGGTTGAGATGGAACTCGCGCGCCGGTGAGGTATTCATGAATTCCGGATTCCACGGCTGAACGGTCGCCACAGGTTCGTTCCTCCCACCAAGTGGTGCGCTGTCCATGCTCTTCGCACACGACCTCTACTGGTTCGGGTGGGCGCAGGTCCAAGCAGCGGTTCACATGTTCAGGGCCGATGAGCCAGATGGCAAGGGCGTGCCATCCGGTCTGGGGTACTTCGACCCATCGATGGCCCTCGGGGTTGTGTTTTTCTCCTCCCTCTGGTGGGGTCGGAAAGACCGGGTAGTCTGACCATGATTTCTTTCCCATGAATATTACCCCTCTTCGTAGAGAAAAGGCCCCCCGGAGAGCCGGGAGGCCTTTCTTTACGTTGGTGACCAGAAACAGTTCCCGGATCCTGTCGGGCATTCGAATGTCCGTGAGGTCAGCGTAGGCATCCCCATGGGACCTAGGCCCTGAGGCCACACGTATGCCTCCACGTTGGCATGGTACAGACTCGCGTCGTCCAAGCGGTTGCTGCGGATGGGGCCGAAGTTCCTCCGGTAGTTCGCCGCGCCCTCGAAGAGCTCAAACTGGCCGATTTCCATGTCCACCATGAACATTCCGCAGTCCGAGTCGGGCCACAGGGGTACTTGTTCACGGCACTGTACCCGTGTCTCGTTGAACGACAGGAGGGGGCCGGCCTCCCAGATGAAGGTGGTATTCCAACGTGGGCTGCGGCCGTTCATCTGGGTGCGGATCACCACGTCGAAGTGCCCGTGAACCGCAGTGGGGTCACCGAAGGCGGCGTTGCCCTTGGTCTCATCCACGTAAGCGGTGACGCGACGGTGGCAGATTGACCCGCTCTCACACCAGGAGTCGTAGTCGTCCGCAGCAGATCTGATATCGGCGGGAGGAGAAACGAGGACCTCGTCCTGCTCGATCGTCTCTGCAGCAGCCCCTGGCTCTTCAGTGTCGTCGGGAGTGATGCCCGACCCGTCGGGCGTGCTGAGACGTCCTCCTAGGCATAACCAAGATTCGAGCTCTCTTTCCTGGGCTTCTTGGATGCAGGCGTCGAGGGCCGGTGAGGTATCGACGTCCTGAGGAAGCTCCTGGGAGGCCGCAGGGGCAGTCCCCAACAAGCCGAGGCCAAGCACCAAAACGACGAGAAGAATTAACCTTGATTTCATCTATCATCCCTAAATTGGCTGGGGTGATAATGGTTTCAGTAACTGCTCCTGGGTGTCCATGTTTTGGCCGGTGGTGGACATGGTGAAGATTCCTTTGATCTGCAGTTTCTGGGGAAATCTCCTGGTGGGGATGCGTTTATTCTTCTGGTGAAATATTGCCTCCGGGGGTCCTGTGATGGTAATGGTGGTTCTGCTCGCTAAGGCTTAATTTGTGGAATTGTCGTTCTTGGCAGACCGCCCTGTCGTTGCCCCGCGAGGAAGTGGAGGACTCGGGACCTTCGGTGATGGCGGAGAGCACTGCGAGGTAGACGTCGTGGAACGTCTGCGACGCCCAAGATGTCATGGGAGGCACGGGGCTCCTTGCTGCGGTTGATTCTGTGGGGAGAGGGCCGTCCAGCTCGGGACGGCGTTCGGAGAATCGTCCCGATGGGTGGTCAGTGGTGTTACGAGTTGGTGCGTGATAGCGGGTGAAGTCCGCTGAAGAGTCGTGACATGCTCTGGCTGTGGCGATCAAGCTCAACCGCGCGGTCCTGGCCCACCCCTGGTTCACCGGTATCTCCCGTCACCACCTGGCCGCGCTCGTCGAGGAACTGGCCCACCCCTGGGAAGTGGCCGTGGAAGACCACAGGAACCAGGTCCGGGGCGGGTCGAGGAAACGGGCAGCTGGGGCGGGTGCCCGGCACCGCCTGGTCTTCGTCGGCCGCCTGGTGGCCACTCTGATCCACCTGCGCCATGACCTGCCGCACGCGGTCCTGGGCCTGCTGTTCGGGGTGGACCGCTGCACCATCACCCGCGCCGTCGGCCAGATCCGCACCCTGCTGGCCGAGCGTGGATACGCGGTCCCGAACCGCCCGGGGGTGCGTCTGCGCACCTTGGAAGACGTCTTCGCCTACGCCCACGCCGAGGGTGTGGAACTGCGGCTGGACGCCACCGAGATCCAAGTCCGGCGGCCACGCGCGGGACGGGGCGGCCTGCGGGCGTTCGTCTCGGGCAAGAAGAAGCAGAACACGATGAAGGCCACCGTCGTGGCCGACCACCACGGGCGCACCTTGTGGACCGACGCGATGCGCCTTCGGCAGACGCGTACTTGTTGGTCGTCCCAGTTGACGTCCGGAACGTGCATGCCGAGCTGTTCCCCGGCACGCGCGCCGTTGCTGACGGCCAGGGCCAGCAGCGCGCGATCCCGAATGGCGTCCCTCGTTGACTTGGCGTGTCGTTCGGTAGTCCGGTCAATGGGTAGCTGGCAGGCGCGGGTGAGGTCGAGCCAGATCATGCCGGGGGCGGTTGTCGGCCGTTCGGGGGTGATGGTCACGCGGCCTCGCTTCGGGAGGTGGTGGCTGTTCCATCGGGCCCAGTGGCCCACCACGGACAGTAACCCGCCGTGGTGGGCACGTCACCGGATTGGCTGAAACCGGCCACCACCAGGCCTGCCACCGGAGCGACCCGGGAGCAGGAGGTCAGCCCTTCTCAGGGCCGCCCAGGTGCGGCACCTACCGTTCGTGCGTCAAAGAGCGTTGCGTCAGTCCTGCGGCTCCACGTACACCACGCCCCCGCCGAACAGCCCGGCCTTACGCAACCGGGTCTGCGCTTCCCGGGCCACATGCGGACCCAGGTCCTCGCCCTCGGACAGTCCGTGGTCCTCGCGGAACCGGGCCTCCTGCTCAGGGGACATGGGCAAGCTGGTCTCGAAATCATGGGTGGTCATGGTGCCAGCGTAGACCGGGGACGGGGCGGCAGCGTAGAAAGCCCCTCCGGAGAGGGGTTTGTCCGCGCGGGAGGTCTACGCCGGGGGAGAGGGAAGCGCTGTGACGAACGAGGGCGTGTCCCAGTGAGCCCCCGGGAACCGGCCTGGACGGCCGCTCACCGACCTGACAGCCTTCTCCAAAACACCCCCTCACCGTACATACCTAAGGAAATCCGCCCGTGACCGCGCTCCTCGTCCTCATCGTCCTCGTGGCGGGCATCGTGCTCGCCACGGCGCGCTGGAAGATCCACCCCTTCCTCGCGCTCATGGGCGCCGCCATCCTCGGCGCCTTCGCCTTCCGCATTCCGCTCACCGAGATCGTCACCACCGTGACGACGGCGTTCGGAAGCACCCTGGGCAACATCGGCCTGGTCATCCTCTTCGGCACCATGATCGGTGTGATCCTGGAGCGCTCCGGCGCCGCCATCTCCATGGCCGAGGCGCTGATCCGGTTGATCGGCACCCGGTTCCCGAACCTGACGATGACGCTGATCGGCTACATCGTGTCGATCCCCGTGTTCTGCGACTCCGGGTACGTGGTCCTCAACTCGCTGCGCAAGGCGATCACCCTGCGCACCGGCGTCTCCTCGCTGGCCACCGCGATCGCGCTGATGACCGGCCTGTACGCGACCCACACGCTCGTGCCGCCGACCCCGGGGCCCCTCGCCGCCGCGCAGAACATCGGCATCGCCGACAACCTGGGCATGGTCATCGCCCTGGGGCTGCCCGTCTCCGCCGTGGCCGCGCTGGCCGGCCTGGGCTACGCGACCCTGTTCTCCCGCCGGGAGTTCACCCCGCTTCCGGCCGAGAGCGACGACGACATCTCCACGCAGACCTATGAGGAGCTGCGCGCGAGCTACGGCCGGCTGCCCAACGCCTTCGCCGCGTTCCTGCCGATCCTGCTGCCGCTGCTGCTCATCTGCGCCTCCTCGGTCGCCAACCTCCCCGGCCGCCCGATCGGTGAGGGGACGGCCTTCGGGATCGTCGCGTTCCTGGGCACCCCCGTCATCGCGCTCATCATCGGCCTGATGGCCGCGACGACGCTGCTGCGCGGCCCGGGCAGGACCGCCCGGTTCAACGAGCAGGTGCACGAGGCGGTGCGCGTCGCCGCCCCGATCCTGCTCATCACCGGTGCGGGCGCCTCCTTCGGCGCCGTGCTGGCGGCCTCGCCGCTGACCGGCTTCCTGTCCGAGAACCTGGCCGGGCTCGGCATCGGACTGGCCGTGCCGTTCCTGATCGCCGCCGCGCTCAAGACCGCCCAGGGCTCCTCCACCGTGTCGATCGTGAGCACCTCCGCGCTGATCGCGCCGATGCTCGCCTCGCTCGGGCTCGCCTCCCCCGAGGGCATGGTCCTGACCGTGCTCGCCGTCGGCGCGGGCGCGATGGTCGTCTCGCACGCCAACGACTCCTACTTCTGGGTGGTCTCCCAGCTCAGCCGCATCCCGGTGGCAACGGCCTACCGCACCCTCACCGTGGCGACGGCCGTCGAGGGCGTCGCCGCCTTCGCCGCGATCCAGGTGCTCGCCCTCTTCCTGCTGTGACCCGCTGCCCCACTCCGGCGCGCACGGCCCCGAGGCGGTGCGCGCCGGACCTGGGGCCCCGACCTGCGCGAGGTGTGGGCGCCCGCGGACGGGGAAGGGGACCGGTCCACACGCGGGGGTGACCGGGCGTGGCTCTTGGACCACGGGGCGTCCGGTGTGTGAGGATCGCGGCACACGTCGACGGTGGGTGCCCAGGCGGTCGCGGAGCATGAACGGCCAGGAATGCGACGGAGTTGTGAGGGCGTTCACCTCGGTTTCACCTGTGCGAGTGGAACATCGGCCAAGGTCAGAAGCGTCCGGCCGGAACCCCGCCGGACGAGGACGACCCGCGTGCCCCGGTCCGACCCCGCGATGGACCAAGCGCGCGGGAGCAGCCATGATCCCCAAGGAGTAGGTGTGCCCGAATCCGCGCCCCGACGTCGCCCACTGCCGTTGCTCGGCCAGGTAGGGGGCGGTCGCTCCCGCGCGACATGCGCCCTGCGCTGTGGCGACGCCTGCTTCCACCCCGCACCCAACACCAGTGACAACGCCTACTTCGGCGACATCTTCCAGAAGGCCCTCTCGCGCCGCAGCGCACTGCGCGCCGGAGCCGTCGGCGCGGGTGTCTCCGCCCTCGGGCTCTCCGCGATCGGCACCGCCGCCGCCGACCGCGGGCCCGGGCGCCCCCACCCCGCGCCCCGGCCGACCTTCACGAGCGTCCAGCCCAACACCGACGACAAGGTCACCATCCCCCGCGGCTACGAGCAGCACGTCATCATCCGCTGGGGCGACCCCGTCCTGCCCGGCGCCCCGGAGTTCGACCTCAACGCCCAGACGGCGCAGGCCCAGGAGCAGCAGTTCGGCTACAACTGCGACTACGTGGGCTTCCACCAGCTCGACGACGACAACGGCCTGCTGTGGGTCAACCACGAGTACACCAACGAAAACCTGATGTTCCCCGGGTACACGAACGGTGCGTCGGCCGACGAGGAGCACATCAGGATCGCCATGGCCGCCCACGGCGGGTCCATCGTGGAACTGAAGCGCCAGGGCCGTACCGGGGAGTGGCGCCTGTCCGACGGGGAGCGCGCCTTCAACCGGCGCCTCACGGCCACGACCCCGATGCGCCTGACCGGCCCCGCCGCCGGACACGAACTGCTCAGGACCCAGGGCGACCCGGACGGCACCCTGGTCAAGGGCATGCTCAACAACTGCGCGGGCGGGATGACCCCCTGGGGTACCTTCCTCAGCGCCGAGGAGAACTTCAACCAGTACTTCGGCAACGCCCCCGCCGAAGCCGAGTACGCCCGCTACGGCATTGGCACCGGCAACTCCAGCCGCCGCTGGGACCGGGTCGACGAGCGCTTCGACCTGGCCAAGCACCCCAACGAGGCCAACCGCTTCGGTTACATCGTGGAGATCGACCCCCTCGACCCCGGGGCGGAGCCGTGCAAGCGCACCATGCTCGGCCGCTTCAAGCACGAGGGCGCCACCGTCCGCCTCACCGACGACGGCCGCGTGGCCGCGTACATGGGCGACGACGAGCGCTTCGACTACATGTACAAGTTCGTCAGCGCGAAGAAGTACGTCGAGGGCTCGCGCCGCCACAACCTCACCCTGCTCGACACCGGGACCCTGTACGTGGCCCGCCTGTCCGGCAACAGCCCGGCCGAGGAGTTCGACGGCTCCGGGTCGCTGCCCGAGGACGGCGAGTTCGACGGCAGCGGCGAGTGGATCCCCCTGTGCACCGACACCGAGAGCTTCGTGGACGGGTTCAGCGTCGCCGAGGTCCTCATCCGCACACGCCTGGCCGCCGACACCGCGGGCGCCACCAAGATGGACCGGCCCGAGGACTTCGAGCCGAGCCCGGTCACCGGCAAGGTCTACTGCGCGCTGACCAACAACTCCGCCCGCGAGCCCGGCCAGGCCGACGAGCCCAACCCGCGCGGCCCCAACAGGCACGGCCACATCCTGGAGATCGTGGAGTCGGGCGACGACGCCGGCGCGACGGAGTTCGCCTGGAACGTGCCCATCGTCTGCGGCGACCCCGAGGACGAGGACACCTACTACGCGGGCTTCGACAAGTCGAAGGTCATGCCGATCTCGGCCCCCGACAACCTGACCTTCGACAAGGACGGCAACCTGTGGATCTCCACGGACGGCCAGCCCGGTGCACTGGGCATCAACGACGCCCTGCACGTCGTCCCCGTCGAGGGCCGCTTCCGGGGTGAGCTGAGGACCTTCGCCACGGTCCCGGTCGGTGCGGAGGCCTGCGGGCCCCTCATCTCCGAGGACAACAAGACGGTGTTCCTCGCGCCCCAGCACCCGGGTGACGGGGGCTCCTTCGCGGAGCCCACCAGCACCTGGCCCGACGGTGACTTCCCGCGCCCCTCCGTGCTGTGCATCTGGAACAGGACGGGACGCGACGTCGGCAAGTAGACGCCCTCCTCCGGGAGGGAGCGGGACACCGGCCCCGGCTCCGTCGTGGGGGCGGCCGGGGGCGGTTCCTCCCGCGGGGGACCGGTGGTCCGCACCGTAGGCAGAGGCCCCCGTCCCGACGACGAGGGGCGGGGGCCTGGAGCAGGCAGGGGGCCGGTACGCGCAGCGGCGCGTACCGG
>NZ_JBHXQY010000090.1:0-26583 GCF_042716955.1 Nocardiopsis sp. NPDC058631
CAGGACGACGGGGAACTCCCGCAGGCTGGTGACCGACAGCGCCGCCACGACCTCCAACTCCTCGTCCGGGACGGCCAGGCGCAGGTCGGGGAAGCGCTCGAAGAGCATCGGCAGGATGATCCCGGCCTCCATCCGCGACAGGGGCGCGCCGGGGCAGATGTGCGGGCCGTACCCGAAGGAGATGTGGCGGCCCTTCGTGCGGCTCGGGTCGAAGACCGACGGGTGCGGCTCCTCCCCGAACTCCTCCCGGTCCCGGGTCGCGGCACCGTAGTGCGTCATCAGCGCCTCGCCCTTGCGGATGGTCCGGCCGCCGATCTCCACGTCCTCGGTGGCGAAGCGGAACATCATGACGTTGTTGGGCGGGTCGTAGCGCAGGGTCTCCTCCACGACCGCGTCCCAGGAGACCTCGCCGCGTC
This sequence comes from Nocardiopsis sp. NPDC058631, assembly GCF_042716955.1. NCBI lineage: Bacteria > Bacillati > Actinomycetota > Actinomycetes > Streptosporangiales > Nocardiopsidaceae > Nocardiopsis > Nocardiopsis sp. NPDC058631. The sequence continues at coordinate 417 of NZ_JBHXQY010000090.1, forward strand.
TGAGCAGGTCGAGCTGCCCGGGGTGGGCGAGCAGGGCGCGCACCACGTTGTTGAGCAGGTTGACCGTGGTCTCGTGGCCGGCCGCCACCACCGTCAGCAGGGTGATCGCGATCTCCACGTCGCTGAGGGGTTCCTCGTCCCCTCCCGCCCGGAGCAGGTCGGTGGTGAAGTCGTCGTGCTCGTCGACGGTCGCCCTCTTTCGGGCCGTCATCTCCGCGAAGAACTGGAACAGGGTCGCGTAGATCTGGAGGTGCTCCCCCTCCTCGGTGGTGCCGGAGAAGAGCTTGGCGTACATCTCACCCAGGTTCGTGTACTCCTCCTCCGCCACCCCGTACAGTTCGCCGATCACGGCCATGGGCACCTTGAAGGTGAACTCCGACCTCAGGTCCAGCCGCTCGCCCGACCTCTCCTCCAGCGCGTCCAGGGCCTTGGCGGTCAGGGCCTCGATGCGCGGTCGCAGCCTCTCGACACGGCGCGCCGAGAAGGGGCTGGCGATGAGCCGCCGCATCCGGCGGTGCGGCGCACCGTCCAGGGCGAGCATGTTGGAGTTGTCGGTGGGGATGGTCCCCATCAGCGGCCACTCCGCGGTGACCACCCCGTTCTGGAAGTCGGCCCAGTGGTCGACGCTCTTGACGAACCGGGGGTCGTTGAGGGTGGCGCGGCTGACCTCGTGGTGGGTGGTCGCCCAGGCTCGGACCCCGCCGGGGAGCTCCACCCGGGTGAGCGGGCCCTCCTGGTAGAGGCGCTCGCGGTCGGCCTGGACGTCCTCGGGCACGGCGTGGACGAGGACCGCTCCGTCAGGGGTGTGCTGAACAGGGCAGGGCATCAGATGGCTCCTTGTGGGGGTGCTGGAGTGAAGGAGACCGGGAGGGCGGCGACCCCCCGGACCCAGGGCGACGGACGCCACCGGACCTCGTCGGCGGGTACCGCCAGCTCGATGTCGGGCAGACGGTCGAGCAGGACCTCGACGGCCGTGATGGCCATGATCTCGGCCGTCCCCCGCGCGGCGTGGGGACAGCCGTGTTCTCCGTGGGAGAAGGACAGGTGGGCGTGGTTGGTCCCCGAGCCGTGCGCGTACGGGCCGGAGCGCACGCGCGGGTCCTTGTTGGCCGCGGCGTACCCGAGCAGCAGCAGGTCGCCCCTGTGGATGAGCTGTCCGCCCAGTTCGACGTCGTGGACGGCGAAGCGGCCCGCGTTCATCTGGGACGGGGAGTCCTCCCACAGGACCTCGGTCAGGGCTTCCTGGACACTGCTCCGGGCCCCGGACAGGGAGGCGGAGAACCGGTCGTCGGTGAGCAACAGGCGCAGCGTGTTGCCGATCCACTCGGCGGTGGTCTGGTGGGCTCCGCCCAGGACCGCCACGAGTTCGGCGACCAGGTCCTCCTCCGTGTAGGCGGCGGGGTGGGCGATCATGCGGGAGACCACGTCCGGGCCGGGGCTGGACCTGCGCTCGGCGATCAGCCGGGTGAGCTCGCCGGCGATCTCGGCGTGGGCCCTCTGGGAGTCGGGGCCCGCGTCGAAGACGGTGCCCATGAGGGAGGCGATCCTCGCGCCCCGGTCGTCGTCCATGCCGTACATCCAGCACAGGAGCTGGGAGGGCAGGCGCTGGGCGTACTGGTCCCTCAGGTCCGCCGACGAGGAGGCGCAGAAGCCGTCGACGAGCCGGTCGGCGATCCGGGTGGCGACCATTCGGAGCTCGTGCGGGTCGGCGCCGTCGAGGGCGTCGTTGACCGCCCTGACCCGCCGCCGGTGGTCGTCCCCCTCCGCCGAGAGCAGGTTGGGCAGCGGGGCGAGCACGGGCAGCAGGGGCCAGTTCTCCGGCACCCTGTCCCAGGCGTTCCAGCGCCGCGGGCTGCGGGCGAACACCCCGTGCTCGCTCAGCACGTGGTGGAGCTCGTGGTACCCGATGACCAGCCACGCGGGGACGTCCCCGTCCATGAGTACGGGAACGACGGGCCCGTGCTCGTCGCGCATCTGCTGGTAGAAGCCCTCGGGGTCGGTGTTGAAGCGGGGATCGTACAGGCGGACGGGGTCGCTCACCGGGAACCTCACGTGCTGGGGGGCGGACACGCCTCTCGTGTGCGGCTGCGGAGCCGGGGCACACGCCGTGGCGGCATGGACGGGACGCTCCCAGCCCCCTTCCGGCGGTCACGGGAGGGGCCCGAAGCGGGGACGGAACGGGGGCTGCGGGCGGAGGCGAGGCGGGGGCCGCGCTCCCGCGCCGGGTCGTCGGCGGACGAGGGCGCCGGGTGTCGGTCACCCCCTCCCCCGGAGGGGGGCCGACACCCGGCGCGGCTCAGGGCCGCAGGAGAACGGGCAGTTCCTTGAGGCTGTTGACGATGATGGACGGGTGGTTGGCGAGCTCCGCGTCGGGCACCGCCAGCTCCAGGTCCGGGAAGCGCTCGAACAGCATCGGCAGCGCGATCCGGCCCTCCATGCGGGCCAGGGCGGCGCCGGGGCACACATGCGGCCCGTAGCCGAACGAGATGTGGCGGCCCTGCGCGCGGGTCAGGTCGAAGGTGTCGGGGCCGGGGTCCTCCCCGTGCTCGGCGCGGTCACGGCTGATCGCACCGTAGGAGACCACCAGGGCCTCGCCCTTCGCGATGGTCGCGTCCCCGACCCCGACGTCCTCGGTGGCGAAGCGGAAGATCATGTTGGAGGTGGGCGGGTCGAATCGCAGCGTCTCCTCGACCACCGCGTCCCAGCTGACCTTGCCCTCCTTGACCAGGGCGAACTGGTCGGGGTGGGCGAGCAGGGCGCGCACCGCGCCGCAGAGCAGGTTGACGGTGGTCTCGTGCCCGGCGGCCACGGTGACCTGGAGGGTGCCGCGCACCTCCAGGTCGGTGAGGGCGTCACCGTTCTCGCCCGCGTTGAGGAGCTCGGTGGTGAGGTCCTCGCCCGGCTCGGCTCGCTTGGCGGCGATCATGTCGTCGTAGTACCGCTCCAGGGCGGTGTAGACCTCCATGAACTCCTCGGGGCCGGTGACCGAGGAGAAGAACTTCACGTACATGTCCCGCAGGTAGCCGAACTCTCCCCGGTCCACCCCGTACAGCTCGCCGATCACGTTCATCGGCAGCTGGAAGGCGAACTCCGCCTTCAGGTCGAGGGGCCGGTCGGCCCCGGGCTCCATGGCGTCGAGCAGTTGCGAGGTGAGTTCGTGGATGCGGGGCCTCAGCCGTTCCACGGTGCGCGCGGAGAAGGCCTTGGCGGTGAGCAGGCGCAGCCGGCGGTGCTCGGCTCCGTCGGTGCCCAGCAGGTTGGTGGGGGTGGGCGGAATCGTGCTCAGCAGCGGCCAGCCCTCGGGGATCCGCCCGCTCTGGTAGTCGTCCCAGTGGGCGACGTCCTTGACCAGGCGGCTGTCGGTGAGCAGCGCGCGGGCGGCCTCGTGGTGGGTGACCGCCCAGGCGGTCACGCCCCCCGGGAACTCCACCCGGGTGAGCGGGCCGGCGGCGTGGAGGGTCTCGCGCTCGGCGCGCAGGTCGAGGACGTAGGGGTCGAGGACGACGGTTTTGTCGGAGCCGTGTTGAACGGGGCAGGGCATCAGGTGTCTCCCAGGGGTAGGGCCGGTGAGAAGGTGACCGGCAAAGAGGCGACGCCGCGCACCCAGGGGGACGGGCGCCAGCGGAGGTCCTCGGCGGGGATCGCCAGTTCGATGTCGGGCAGCCGGTCCATCAGGACCTCGACGCCGGTCACGGCGATGACCTCGGCGATCTCCTGGGCCGGGTAGGGGCAGCTGTGCTCTCCGTGGGAGAAGGACAGGTGGGCGTGGTTGCCGGGGTGGGCCGCCGCGCCCGTCCCCTGGTGGACGCGCTGGTCGTGGTTGGCTCCGGCGAGCCCGAGCAGCACCATGTCGCCGCGGCGGATGATCCGGCCGCCCAGTTCCACGTCGTGGGCCGCGTAGCGGGCCGCGTGGACCTGGGTCGGGGTGTCCTCCCACAGGACCGCGTTGAGGGCCTCGCGCGCGCTTCGGCGGGCGCCCGCGATGGAGGCGGCGAACCCGTCGTCGGTCAGCATCAGGCGCAGCGCGTTGCCCAGCCACTCGCCGGTCGTCTCGTTGCCCGCGCCCAGGACCACGATCAGTTCGGGGACGAGTTCCTCGTCGGTGTATCCGGCGGGGTGCGCGATCAGGCGGGAGACCGCGTCGTGGCCGGGGTTCGCCCGCTGTTCGGCGACGACCTCGGCCATCGAGGCCATGAGGGCGCGCTGGGCGTCCATCGCGTCGGGCCCGCCGTCGATCATGGTGGTCAGGAGGGAGGCGAGGCTGTCACCGCGTTCGCCCTCCAGTCCGTACAGCCAGCTCAGCACCAGGGCGGGGAGCCGGGCGGTGTAGGCGGACCGCAGGTCCACACCGGGCAGCGTGCAGAACTCGTCGACGAGCCGGTCGGCCAGGCTCATGGTGACCGTGCGCAGCTCGTGGGGGTCCGTCCCGGCGAGGGAATCGCTGATCGCCCCCGCGCGTCGCCGGTGTTCGGCGCCCTCGGAGTACAGCACGCTGGGGATCTGTATCACCAGGGGGGACAGCGGCCAGTCCTCGGGCACCCTGTCCCAGGCGTTCCACCTTCGGGAGCTGCGCGCGAACACGTGGGGGTCGTTCATGACCTGGTGGAGCTCGCGGTAGCCGATGACCAGCCAGGCGGGGAGGTCGCCCTCCATGAGCACGGGCACGACGGGGCCGTGCTCGGCCCGCATCTCCCGGTACAGATCGGCCGGGTCGGTCTGGAATCGGGGGCCGTACAGGCGGACCGGGCAGCCGCTCATCGGGAACCCTCCATGACCAGGGAGCGCACGTGCCGCACCAGTGCGATCAGGACCTGTTTGGCAGAGCCGCGCTCTCGTGCGTCGCAGCGCACGAGTGGGACGGCGGGGTCGAGGTCCAGGGCCGCGCGCACCTCGTCGATGTCGTGGGAGGACTCCCCGAAGTCGTTGTGGGCGACGACGAAGGGGGTTCCCTGCGCCTCCAGCCGGTCGATGGCGTACCAGGAGTCCTCCAGGCGGCGGGTGTCCACGAGGACGACCGCGCCGAGCGACCCGGCGAAGAGCCGGTCCCACAGGAACCAGAAGCGTTCCTGGCCGGGGGCCCCGAACACGTACAGGACCGAGGTGGCGTCCAGGGTGATGCGGCCGAAGTCGAAGGCGACGGTGGTGGCGCGCTTGCCCTCGACGCCCGCGAGGTCGTCGACCGCGGTCCCCGCCCGTGTCATGGTCTCCTCGGTGTCGAGCGGCCGGATCTCGCTGACCGAGCGCACCAGGGTGGTCTTGCCGACGCCGAAGCCGCCGACGACCGTGATCTTGAGGGCCTGCTCCGTGGTCGCGGGCAGCGGTGCGGCGGCGCCCGGCATGCGGGGCTTAGAGGTTGTGGAGTGCAACGAGGACCTTCTCCAGGACGTCCGGTGAGGTGAGGGGGCGGGCCGGGGAGGGCGCGGGCCGGGGGTGGCGGGCGGTGATGCTGCCGGTGTCGAGCAGGTCGGTGAGCAGGATGCGCACGACCGCCACGGGCAGGCGCAGGTGCGCCGACACCTCCACCACCGCCGTGGGGTTCCGGCACAGCCGCAGGATCTCGGCGTGCTCGGACTGCATGCCGGGCACGGCCGCGCTCTCGGCGACGACGAGGGTCACCGCGTCCAGTGACTCGTCGGCTCCACCGCTCCGACCGGAGGTGATGACGTAGAGGCGGTCGGGCCCCTCCTGGCGGTGGGTGCCGCTCATGCCGGTCCGGGGACCGCGCGGGGCGGGGTGGAAAGGTGTTCGCCCATCTGTTCGACGAGCTCGTTCATGTTGTGTCCGACCAGGCCGGGCTCGGCGTCGGCCGACGTGATGACGGCCAGGTGGGCTCCGTGCCCCGCCTCGACGATGAACAGCAGCCCGCCGTAGAACTCGGCCATGGCCTGGCGGACGCCGCCGGCGCCGTCGCCGAACTCCACCGACGCGCTGTGCGCCAGGCTCTGCACCCCGGCGGCGATCGCCGCGAGGTGGTCGGCGCTGTCGGTGCGCAGGCCCGCGCTGTGACACAACTTGAGGCCGTCACGGGACAGGACGAGTGCGTGGCGGGTGCCGGGGGTGCGTTCGAGGAGGCCTTCGAGCAGCCAGGTCAACGTGTCGAGGTCCATCATGCGTCCTTCGGTGATCCGGTCGGGTCCTGGCCGCGCACAGCGGAGCGGAACGCGCCGAACCCCTGGGCCGCGGTGGCAGAACGTGTCGTGCGGGGCGCGGGACCGGTGCTCTGGGCCGCCGCGAGCGTCTGCCCGCGACGGCGCTGGGGCAGACCGGTGTCCGGGCCGTCCGCTGTGGTCGGTGCGGTGGTCGAAAGGGGGCCGGTCCCCGTGTCCGGGCCCGTTCCGGCGCGGGGCGGGGCGGTGGACGCCGTGGCGGGGGCGGCCTCCGGCGCCGGGTGCGGCGGGGCCTCGGGGAGGGGTTTGACGAGCTTGCGGGGGAGCAGCAGGACGACCGCGGTGCCGCCCCGGGACGAGGAGCGGAAGGAGACCGACAGACCGTAACGGTGGGCGATCTGGCCGACGACCGACAGTCCCAGCCGGGTACCGGAGAGGGTGGCGAGGTCGAGGGGGTTCTCGACGGCGCGGCGGGCCCTGCGCAGTGCCTCCTCCCCCATGATCAGTCCGCCGTCCTCGACCATGACGGCGATCCCGGCCTGCACCTCCTCCACGTGGACGTGGACCTCGGCGGTGGGCGGGGAGAACCTGGCGGCGTTGTCGAGGATCTCGGCGAGGGCGTGGATGACGCCCTCGGCGGCGAACCCGGCGACGGCCTGGGTGGACACGTTGTGCACGCGCACGCGCCGGTAGGCGCCGATCCGTCCCATCGCCCCGCGCACGACGCTCTCCAGTGCGATGGCGCGGCCCCAGCGGCGACCGGAGCGGGCCCCGGCCAGGACGGCGATGCTGTCGGCGATGCGCCCGGCCTGGGCGGTGCTGTGGTCCAGGTGCATGAGGTCGCCGAGGACGCCCTCGTCCGACCCGGCGCCGCCGCCGTGGCGCTCCTGCATCTGGCGCAGGTCGGCGAGCATCGTGGTGGTCAGCGCCTGGACCCGCCCGGCCGCGGTGGCGCAGGCGACCATGGCGGCGGACCTGCGGCGCTCGGCGGCGGCGATCTCGGTGGCCACCGCGTCCAGCGCGGCCCGGGCGCCGGGGTCGGCGACCCGGGGCAGCCGGTGCAGGGCGGTCTCGGCGGAGTCCCCGGCGCGGAGCCGCTCGGCCAGCCGGGGGAGGTGTTCGTCGGCCAGGGCCGCGGTGTCGGCCCGCAGGGCGGCAAGCTCGGCGCCGAGCTCGCGGACGCGGCGGTCACGGCGTTCGAGGAGGAGGGCGAGCACCAGGAGCAGCAGGAGGGGGACGGCGGAGACCGCCACGACCGGGACCTCCCTGGTGTCGGGGACGGCCCACAGGGTCCAGGCCCAGAAGGGCAGGGCGGCCAGCGGGAGGAGGAGCCGGCGCGGGGCGCGTGTCCTCGACGGCGCGTCTCCTCGGAGGAGGGGGGTCTTCCAGGAAGTCATCGGGCTCCACGTCCAGCGGCGTCTTCACTCCGGGCAGCGCGCGAGGGCACACGGAAAGATCGTTTCCCGCGGGCTGGACTCCACCGAAAAGAAGGACGTAATTGTCTCAACCAGCGCTTTTCATCGCACAGCGAGCCAACATACCATCCGCCGCAGGAAACGACCACGCCACACCAATGAACCAGGAAATGGGGACAGTGCACACGAACCCGCATCCCGCTGCACAGAGGACTTCCAGGGCGTGATAAGGGATTTCAGGCGCCCCGCAAAGACGACCCTTCACCATTGTCCGGACAATGCGGACTTGCATATCGCGAACTGCGGTAACGGGATACCGAGGCGCCTCGTGTGACAGATGTGGCAGATGTGACTGGCGGATCCACGGGGCAGCACAGAACCCCGGACCTGTCGGCATCAAACAGACACATAGTGCGTCGCAGGGTCGTTTCCCCCGAAGAACGAGCCGACGTCACCCTCGTATGCGAGGGTGACGGGCCAAGCTGGTTCTCGCCCTGCCGACACCGACCCGTCACACCCGCCCACCGCCGCAGAGGGCCTCGACGCGGTCGCCCGCGCCTTGGCCCGCCTCACGGGGGGGCACCTCCCCGTACGCAACGGAGGGGGAAGGCCATGGCCCAGGCCCGGGAGGACGGCGAACACGCGGCGCGGCGCAGAACCAACCGCCAGAGCGCCACGGACGTGTGGCGGATGGTGGTGTCCCACCCGCGCCTGACACAGAGGGGCCCGACGGCGCGGCCCCTCATCGACATACCCGCCAAGGATGACGCGGACCGGGTGGAGGGCGAGCGCCGCGCCCTCGACACCAGTGTCCGGACTTTCCGGTCGACGGCGTCCTCCCACCGCCCCTACGGTTCCCTGTCAGAGGACGGGGCGAACCGCCCGCGCGACCGGGCCGGCGGACTGACCGCCGCTCCGTCCGCCCCGACCCCGCCCCGCTTCCCTGGCTACGCCCGGGCCGGCCCCGAACGCGCCTGGTGCCGCGCCTACGGGCGCGGCACCGGACAGGACGGGCGTTACCGACCCTCTTGGAGACAAGCAAGCAGGTTGAACGCCGAGCTAGGGCGTGTTCCGTGGATGCTTTCGGTTGATTCGGCGCTTGCGCCGATCGCCGCGAGCGGCCTCCAGGCAATCTCTCGCAAGACGAGTAGCGCAGGTCAGCCCGGGTCTGGCTGTCCAAGCGTGGTCGGCGCAGCGAGAGGCAGCCTGGCGGTTGCGAGCCCGGAATGATCCGCGGAACACGGCCTAGACCTCTCCCATGCGGGGTGCCGGGCTGAAGCGCACCGGCAGGGAGACCACTCCCCGCATCCACGGGGAGTGCCTCCAGCGCACCTCGTCGGGGGCCACCGCCAGCTCGATGTCGGGCAGGCGGTCCATGAGCACCTCCACACCGACCGCGGTGATGATCTCGGCGATCTCCTGGGCCGGGTAGGGGCAGCCGTGCTCGCCGCGCGAGAAGGACAGGTGGGCGTGGTTGCCCCCGTGCGAGGCGGCGGCCCCCTGGTGGACCTGGCGGTCGTGGTTGGCCCCGGCCAGGCCGAGCATGACCATGTCGCCGCGGCGCAGGAGCTTGCCGCCCAGTTCCACGTCCTGGGTGGGAAAGCGCGCGGGCTGCACCTGGCAGGGGGTGTCCTCCCACAGGACCTCGTTAAGTGCCTCGCGCACGCTGCTGCGGGCGCCGAACACCGAGGCGGCGAAGCGGTCGTCGGTGAGCACCAGGCGCAGGGAGTTGCCCAGCCACTCGCCCACGTTCTGGGTGGCCGCGGCCAGGACGACGAGCAGGTCCTCCACGATCTCCTGGGGCGTGTAGCCGGCCGGGTGGGCGAACATCCGCGAGGGCACGTCGTGGCCGGGCCGGTCGGCGCGGGAGGCCGCCAGCTCGCTCAGGAGGGCGAAGGTCTCGCCCTGGGCCTTCGCGGAGTCCTCGTCGCCGTCGACCAAGGCGGTGATCAGGGAGGAGAGACGCTCTCCCTCGGCGTCGTCCAGGCCGAAGGTCCAGCCCACGACCAGCCCGGCCAGGCGGCTGGTGTAGACCTGGCGCAGGTCGGCCCCGGTGGAGGTGCAGAAGCCGTCGACGAGGCGGTCGGCTATGCGGGTGGTGACCGTGCGCAGTTCGTGGCGGTCCACGCCCTCCAGCGCCGCGCTGATCGCGCGGGCACGCCTGCGGTGCTCCTCGCCGTCGGAGTACAGGATGCTGGGGATCTGGTTGATGATCGGGGTCATGGGCCAACCCTCGGGCACCCGGTCCCAGGCGTTCCAGTGTCGGGTGCTGCGGGCGAACACGTCGGAGTTGGTGGCCACCTGGTGGACTTCGCGGTAGCCGATGACCAGCCACGCGGGGACGTTCCCCGCCAGCAGGACCGGCACGACGGGGCCGTGGGTCTCGCGCATCTCGCGGTACAGGCCGGCCGGGTCGGTCTGGAAGCGGTCGCCGTAGAGGGGGACGGGGTTGGTGTTGATCACCGGGGGCCTCCCGTGAGCAGGGTACGCACGTGCTCGACCAGGGTGATGAGCACGCCTTTGGCGGAGCCGCGGTCACGGGCGTCGCAGCGCACCAGGGGCACCGCCGGGTCCAGGTCCAGGGCAGAGCGGATCTCGCCGAGGTCGTGCTCGGTCTCACCGAAGTCGTTGTGGGCGACGACGAAGGGCGTGCCCTGGGCCTCCAGTCGGTCGATGGCGTACCAGGAGTCCTCCAGGCGCCGGGTGTCGACCAGCACGACCGCGCCCAGGGAGCCGGAGAAGAGCCGGTCCCACAGGAACCAGAAGCGTTCCTGGCCGGGAGCGCCGAACACGTACAGGACCGAGGTGGCGTCCAGGGTGATGCGGCCGAAGTCGAAGGCGACGGTGGTGGTGCGCTTGTCCTCGACGCCCTCCAGGTCGTCCACACCGGCCCCGGCGCGGGTCATCGTCTCCTCCGTGTCGAGGGGGCGGATCTCGCTGACGGAGCGCACCAGGGTGGTCTTGCCGACGCCGAATCCTCCGACGACGGCGATCTTCAGCGCCTGCTCCGCGGTGTCGGGCAGGGGCGCGTCGGACGCCGAGGGCGCCGACGTCTGCGAATCAGAGGTTGTGGAGTGCAACGAGCACCTTCTCCAACACGTCCGGGGAGGCGAGGGGGCGGGCCGGCGACGGGACCGGCCGGGGGTGGCGTGCGGTGACGCGTCCGGTGTCGAGCAGGTCGGTGAGCAGGATGCGCACGACCGCCACGGGCAGGCGCAGGTGCGCGGCGATCTCGACCACCGCCATCGGGCTGCGGCACAGGCGCAGGATCCTGGCGTGCTCGGACTGCAGGCCCGGTACCGGCTCGTCCTCGGCGACGATGAGGGTCACCGCGTCGAGGGAGCCGTCGGCTCCGCCGCTGCGCCCGGAGGTGATGACGTAGAGGCGGTCGGGCCCTTCGTAGCGGTAGGTATCGCTCATGGCGCTCCGGTCGGGGTGCGGGGCGGCGCGGACAGGTACTCACCCATCTGCTCGACGAGCTCGTTCATGTTGTGTCCGACCACTCCGGGCTCGGTCTCCTCGGAGGTGATCACCGCGAGGTGGGCTCCGTGCCCGGCCTCGACGATGAACAGCAGCCCGCCGTAGAACTCGGCCATGGCCTGGCGGACGCCGCCGGCGCCGTCGCCGAACTCCACCGAGGCGCTGTGCGCGAGGCTCTGCACCCCGGCGGCGATGGCGGCCAGGTGGTCGGCGCTGTCGGCCTTGAGGCCTGAGCTGTGACACAACTTGAGGCCGTCGCGGGAGAGCACCAGGGCGTGGCGGCCCCCGGGCGTGCGCTCCAGAAGTCCTTCGATCAGCCAGGTCAGCCTGTCCAGGTCCATCATGTGTCCTTCGCTGGTTCTTCACCCGCGGCCTGACCGCGCACCGCACTGCGGAAGTCGCCGAACCCCTTGGACGGGGCCGTGCGCTCACCGGTGCGGGGGGTGGCCTCACGGGTACTCTGCGTCGCGGCCAGGGTCTGTCCGCGGCGTCGCTGGGGCAGCCCGTCGGTGGAGCGGGAGGCCTTACGGGGGACGGGGTCGGGCCCGGGTGCGGTGGCCGGCACGGCCGCGGCCGGGGTACGGGCGTGGCGCGCCCTCACCGCGGGGACGACCGGTTCGGGCATCGGCTTGACGAGCTTCTGCGGCAGCAGCAGCACGACCGCCGTCCCTCCCCGGGAGGAGGAGCGGAAGGACACCGTCAGGCCGTAGCGGCGGGCGAGCTGGCCGACCACGGACAGGCCCAGGCGGGTGCCCGACATCGCCGCCAGCTCCAGGCCGCTGTCCACCGCCTGGTGGGCCCGGCTCAGGGCGTCCTCGCCCATGACCAGCCCGCCGTCCTCGACCATGAGGGCCAGGCCCGCCTGGACCTGCTCGACGTGGACGTGGACCTCGGCGGTGGGCGGGGAGAACTTGGCGGCGTTGTCCAGCAGCTCGGCCAGGGCGTGGATGACGCCCTCTGCCGCGAAGCCGGCCACGGCCTGGTCCGGGACGTTGTGCACCCTCACCCGCCGGTAGGCGCCGATGCGCCCCATGGCGCCGCGCACGACGCTCTCCAACGGGATGGCGCGGCCCCAGCGGCGGCCCGAGCGGGCGCCGGTGAGGATCGCGATGCTGTCGGCCACGCGTCCGGCCTGAGCGGTGGTGTGGTCCAGGTTCATCAGGTCGCCGAGGATCTCGCCGTCGGCGGCTCCGTCGCCGTAGCGGTCCTGCATGCGGCGCAGGTCCGCGAGCATGGTGGTGGTGAGCGCCTGCACCCGGCCGGCGGCGGTGGCGCAGGCGACCATGGCCGCCGAGCGGCGCCGCTCGGAGGAGGCGACCTCGGTGGCGACGGCGTGCAGCACGTCCTGGACGGCGGTGGCCTCGGGCATGTCCAGTCGTTGCAGGGCGGTGCCAGCGGAGTCGCCGGCGCGGAGCATGCGGGCGAGCTCGGGCAGGTGTTCCCGGGACAGGGCCGCGGTGTCGTGGCGCACACGGTCCAGGCGGGCACGCAGGCGGCGCAGCTCGCGCTCGCGCAGGTCGAGCAGCAGCGCGAGGGTGACCAGCAGGACCATCACCGCGGCCGCGGCGGTCACGGCGGGCGCCGTGGCGGCGTCCGGGACCTCCAGCAGCGCCCAGATCCAGGCGGGGAGGGCCAGCAGGGGAAGGTAGAGCCAACGGGGCGCTGCGGCCCACGCGGCCACGGCGCGGCGGGGGCTGGGGGTGTCAGTCATCGGGCTCCACGTCGGGTCGCGCGGGGACGTCGGAGGACGGGCGCGGCAAGGGAGGTCGGCTCACGGGGGTACATCAACGGGACGTTGGTCCCTAAGGGCACTTTTCTCACTTGAGGCGCCAACTTACCACCAAGGCCTCGAATGACCAGACCTTACGCACCAGTAGTGTCACTGTTCGAGAGATCACCGTTCCCGACGGGCTCACGTTCAACGGGATTTCCGGCCTTTGCCACGCACACGGGTCTTCTGCTCGCGGGCCCGCCGCCCCCACCACGGCGGCGTCCCCGCGCACGGCCCCCGCCGCCCCTCGGCCACGGCGCCGCACCCCTCCGAGGGGGTTCGACCTCAGGTCAGTGGGGAATCTTGACGTGGACCGCCGCGTTACACCCCGCGAGACCGTACAAGCGCCTGGAGGCAACCACACGATGGCCGAGCGAGCACTTCGCGGCACCCGGCTCGGGGCGACGAGCTACGAGAACGACCGCAACACCGACCTGGCTCCGCGGCAGGAAGTCACCTACGACTGCACCCGCGGCCACCGCTTCTCGGTCACCTTCGCGACCGAGGCCGAGATCCCCGTCGAATGGGAGTGCCGCTTCTGCGGCGACCGCGCCCTTCGGCGGGACGGCAACGGCGAAGAGCCCAAGAGCGCCAAGCCGGTACGCACCCACTGGGACATGCTGCTGGAGCGCCGGAGCATGGAGGACCTGGAAGAGGTCCTCGCCGAGCGCCTGGCACTGCTGCGCGCACGCCGCCGCGAGGAGGCGGCCAAGGTCGAAGAGCTCGCCAAGCAGCGGCAGGGCGTCTGACCGACAGCGACACACGGGGGCGGTGGACTTCAAGTCCACCGCCCCCGTCACGTGTGCCGGACCCCGCGGGAAAACGGCCGAAAACAGCACCGGAAGCGGAGAACGCGAAAGTTTTTCACCTTCTCGGTGCGCGCCGGGTCCCCCGCGGGCGGCGCCCTTTCGCGCCCCGCCCGCTTCGGCCCCGGAGGAGGACCTAGCCCTCGCGGTTGAAGGGGTCCTGCGTGTGGCCGACCAGATCCTTCACCGATTCGAGCACCCGCGTGGGACGGTAGGGGAACTGCTCGGCGGTCTCGCGGCCGGAGATGCCCGTCAGCACCAGGACGGTCTGGAGGCCCGCCTCCAGACCGCTGAGCACGTCGGTGTCCATCCGGTCGCCGACCATCAGCGTGTTCTCCGAGTGGGCGCCGATCCGGCGCAGCGCCGACCGCATCATCAGCGGGTTGGGCTTGCCCACGAAGTAGGGGCGCCGCCCCGTCGCCTTCTCGATGAGCGCGGCGACCGCGCCCGTGGCGGGCAGCGGCCCCTCGGCGCTCGGGCCCGTCTCGTCGGGGTTGGTGGCTATGAACCGGGCCCCGCCGCGGACCAGGCGGATCGCGCGGGTGATGGCCTCGAAGCTGTAGGTGCGGGTCTCGCCCAGGACCACGTAGTCGGGATCGCGCTCGGTCATGACATAGCCGACGTTGTGCAGGGCGGTCGTCAGGCCGGACTCGCCGACGACGTAGGCGGAGCCGTTGGGGCGCTGGGTCTGGAGGAACTGCGCCGTGGCCAGCGCCGACGTCCAGATGGACTCCTCCGGGATGTCCAGGCCCGTGTTGAGCAAACGCGCGCGCAGGTCACGCGGGGTGTACATGGAGTTGTTGGTCAACACCATGAACGGGGTCCCGTGTTCGCGCAGCTCCGCGATCAGCGTGTCCGCGCCGGTGATCAGGTGTTCCTCGCGTACGAGGACACCGTCCATGTCGAAAAGGTAGTTCCACTCGTTGCTCACGTGCCCCATTGTGCCCCCCGTGGTGCGCAGTGCACCATTCCTACCCCCCGGTAGTTGACACGCCTCACAGTGGGACGCCCACGGCGGGACCCTCCGCGAGCCGGTACCGGAGCCGTGCCCGGAGCCGCGCGCCCCCGGGCACGGCTCAGACCGGGGGCCAGGGGACCGCCGGCCAGTCCGGGGCCGGGTAGGGGTGGATGCCGTGGTGGACGAGCAGCTCGACCCGGCTGCGCACCGCGTAGGCCTCCGGTCCGGTCAGGTGGCGGTCCAGGACCCGGGCGAGGGCGCTGTCGGCGTCCTGGAGCTGTTCGGCCACCGCGGCCAGCCGCTCCAGGACGTCCTCGGCCAGGGGTTGTCCCTGCCACTGCCACAGCACCGTGCGCAGCTTGTAGTCCTCGGCGAGGCTCACCCCGTGGTCGCAGCCGTACAGGTGCCCCCCGGGGGTGGGCAGCAGGTGGCCGATCTTGCGGTCGGAGTTGTTGATGACCGCGTCGAACACCGCCATGCGGCGCAGGGCGGTGTTGCCGGTCTCACGCGAGAGGGCGACCAGGTCCACCGTCGTGTCGCCGTGCACCCACAGCTGCACCATGCCCTCGCCGAAGGGACCGTCGCGGTGGACCGTGGGCGGAACGACCTCCCAGCCCAGGGCCTCGGAGACGGCGTAGGCGCAGATCTCGCGGCCGGCCAGGGTGCCGTCGGGGAAGTCCCACAGGGGCCGCTCCCCCGCCACCGGCTTGTACACGCACGCGGCGGAGTGCGCGCCGTCGGAGACCTCGCAGTACAGGGTGGCGTTGGAGGCCGCGGTCAGCCGCCCCTTCACGGTGATCTCCCCGTGGAGGAGGAGTTCGAGCCCGAGGGAGGGGCTGAGGCCGTCGAAGGCGTCGGCGGTGTCCCTCATGTCGTCCCTTCCGGGGGTCGGGATCGGGTGTGCGGGGACCGCCGGTGGTGTCGTCATCGGCGACGTCAGACGAGGCGGTCCGGGCGGTAGCCGTTCTGGCGGGCACAGATGTGGCCGTTGGGGTCGAGCGGGCGCCCGCACAGCGGGCAGTCCGGGCGGCCGGCGGCGACGACCTTCATCGCGCGCCCCGCGAAAGCGCGGGCCTCCCCGGGAGTGAGGTAGACGCGCAGGACGTCGCGGTGCGCGGGGGCCTCCTCGGCGAAGACCTCCAGTTCCTCCTCGTCGTCCTCGACCAGGTCCTCGGCGGCGGTCTCGTCGACCTCCTGCGCCTCGATGATGACGCGGGCGGCCTCGGCGTCCCAGGCCAGGGCGAGGGTGCCCACCCGGAAGTCCTGCTCGATGGGCTGTTCGAGGGGTCCGTCGTCCTCGGGCGAGGCGACGTCGTCCGGCGGGGAGCCGAAGCGCCGGTGTACCTCTTCCAGTAGTTCCTCGATGCGGGTCGCGAGCGCCTCGACCTGCGCCTTCTCCAGCGCGACGCTGGTGATGCGCCCCTCTCCCACCGCTTGGAGGAAGAAGGTGCGGTCTCCCGGCTGGCCCACGGTTCCGGCGACGAACCGCTCCGGCGGATTGAACTGAAAGACGGGCATGGAAAGAACCTTAAGGGATACCGGCGGCTCTGCGCCAAACGCTCCGGACGCGCTGGTGAACCACGGTGGCGGCCGGAGGGGAGGCGCGGACGGGACCGGAGCGCACGGGATCCGGCAGCGCGTGTTCCGCACCGCACACCTTGACCTCGATATCGGTGGGGGTCGTGGACCGGCTCCCACCGGACGGACCCCTCGCCCCGAACGGAGCGGGCCCTTCGCGGACGCGGGCCGTGCGGCCCGCGTCCGCGGCCGGATCGCGTCCGGACCGGTCCCGCGCCTCCTCAGGCCGTACCGGGGGCGGGTCCCCGCGCCCCGGCGCCACCGCCCACGGCCGCCTCGCCCCCGGCCTCGGCCGCGGTGGGCAGACCGGTTGCCAGGCCCTCCCCCGTGTCGTTGAGCTTGTTGAGGAAGGGGCGGGTGCGCGCGTAGGTGATGGAGGTGACCGAGCAGGGGTCCACGCGCAGGCGCTGGAAGAGGTCCAGGTGCATGCCGAGGGCGTCGGCGACGATCGCCTTGATGATGTCGCCGTGGCTGCACACCACGTACGCGGGCGGGTCCTGGGGCACGGAGGGTGCGGGTGGGGCCTCGCGGCCGGCGGCCTCGTCCGGCGCGGGGTGCGCGGGGGGTGGCGCGGACGGCAGCAGCAGGCGGGTGTTCCAGTCGCGGACGGCCTCGACCGCGCGGGCGGAGGCGGCGGAGAGCGACTCGCCGCCGGGGAAGCGGGCGGCGCTGGGGTGGTCCTGCACGACCCGCCAGAGGGGTTCGCCGGAGAGTTCGACGAGACCCCGACCGGTCCAGGAGCCGTAGTCGCACTCGATGAAGCGCTCGTCGGTCGTGACGGGGACGCCGAGCCGTTCGGCGACGGCCTCCGCCGTCTCCTGGCAGCGTTCGAGCGGGCTGGAGAGCAGCACGGCGGGGCGGAGCCCGGCGAGCCGGGCCGCCAGGTCGGCCGCCTGGGCGCGGCCGGTGTCGTTGAGGTGGAGTCCCCCGGCCCGCCCTGCCAGACGGGGTCCCGTGGCGTCGGTCATCCCGTGCCGGACGAGGATGAGCGTGACCGCCTCGGGCGCGGGCGGGGTGTCGTGGGGTGCTGGTGCTGCGGGTGTCGCCATGCGCACCAGGGTAGGCCCGTGCGGGGCCGCGGGGCCGGAGATCGGGGGGCGCGCCCGCCGCACGGGCGCGGCACGTCCCCCGAACCCCTTGGTCAGCCGACCCCGGCGCCGCCCTGCGGGGAGAGCACGCCGAAGTAGACCAGGGCGAGGAGGACGATGCCCAGGATGACCCGGTAGACCACGAACGGCATGAAGCTGTGCGTGGAGATGAACCTCATCAGCCAGGCGATGACCACGTAGCCGATCACGAACGCGACCAGGGTGCCGACGATCGTGGCGCCCCATCCCGCGTACTCGTTGCCGCCGATGTCCAGCATCTTGTAGAGGCCGGACGCGAACACGGCGGGCATCGCGATCAGGAACGCGAACTCCGCCGCCGCGGGCCGGGTGAAGCCCAGCAGCCGTCCGCCGGTGATGGTCGCCCCGGACCGGGAGACGCCCGGGACGAGGGCCAGGCACTGGAAGAGCCCGAAGAGCAGGCCGCGGCCGAAGGTCAGGTCCTCCAGCTCGTTCTGGCGGCGGGCGTAGTGGTCGACGGCACCGAGGATGACGCCGAAGACGATGAGGGAGAGGGCGATCAGCCGCAGGTCGCGGAACACACCGTCGATCTGATCCTCCAGGAGGAGGCCCAGCACCCCGATGGGGATGCTGGCGATGATGACGTACCAACCCATGCGGGCGTTGATGTCACCGCGCAGATCGCGGTCGACCAGGGACCGGCACCAGGTGGTGATGATGGCCCAGATGCGTCGGCGGAAATAGACGACCACCGCCAGTTCGGTGCCGATCTGGCTGACAGCGGTGAAGGCCGCACCCGGGTCGGGCCAGTTGAAGAAGGCCGCGAACACACGCAGGTGGGCGCTGGAGGACACAGGCAGGAACTCGGTGAGCCCTTGGATGAGGCCGAGAACGACCGCCTCGAAGATAGACACGCGGTTTCGGACTTTCTTGCCAGTCCGGCGTCAGGGGCGCCGGAGCACTGCTGGGGAACGGCCCGGCCGGAACGCGCGTGCGCGGAGAGGGCGGGCGGTGCCGCCCGAGGGACGGAAGGGTTCGGTCCCCACCGTGTTCGAGCCGCGGTCGTGGCGAACGTCCCCGGTCCGGGTTGCGATGAGACTACGCCGCACGGGTGTACTCGGGGCCGACTCCGGATGAACACGGTACTCTCCGCCGCATGGAACAGCGACAGGTGGGCCGATCAGGGCTCTGGGTGTCCCGTACCGCCCTGGGGACGATGACCTGGGGCAAGGACACCTCCGAGGAGGAGGCCGGGCAGCAGCTCACCGCGTTCGTCGACGCGGGCGGCACGCTCGTGGACACCGCCGACATCTACACGGGCGGCCAGAGCGAGCGCGTCCTGGGGCGGCTGCTGCGCGCGTCCGTGCGCCGGGACGACGTGGTGGTGGCCACCAAGAGCGGCCACACCCCCGAGGGGTACCGTCCGGTGGACGCCTCCAGGCGGCACCTGCTGGCCGCCCTGGACGCCTCGCTGCGGCGCCTGCAGACCGACTACGTCGACCTGTGGCAGCTCCACGTGTTCGACCCGGCCACCCCTCCGGAGGAGTCCCTGGCCGCGATGGAGACCGCGGTGGCGGCGGGCAAGGCCCGCTACGTGGGCGCGGGGAACCTGGAGGCCTGGCAGTTCGCCGCCCTGGCCACCTGGCAGAGGGCGCAGCCGGGGCGTGTTCCCCTGGTGAGCGTGGGCACCGAGTACTCCCTGCTCAACCGGGGCGCCGACCGGGGTCTGCGGCCCGCGGCCGCGGCTGCGGGCGCCCACGTGATCGCGTGGTCCCCGCTGGGGCGGGGGGTGCTCAGCGCCAAGTACCGCAACGGGACGCCGCCGGACTCGCGGGCGGCGTTCCCGCACATGGCGCCGTACGTGGAGCCGTACATGGACGACCGCAGCCGCCGCGTCGTGGAGTCGGTGTGCACGGCGGCCGAGGGGTTGGGCGTGCCGCCGCTGGCGGTCGCGCTGAGCTGGGCGCGCGACCAGGAGGGCGTGGCCGCGGCGGTCGTCGGACCGCGCACCCTCTCCCAATTGGAGGAGGTCCTGGGGGTGGAGGGTGTGGAGCTGCCCCCCAAGATCCGCGACGCCCTCGACGACGCCACGGCGCGCTCCGAGCGCTGATCCCCGCCGCGGGTCCCCCGGTGCCGGTCCCCGCCCGGCCAGGCCTCCCGGTCAGCCGCCGTTCGCGGGCGGGATCGGGAAGTTCTTGTCGAACAGGTTCTCCGGGTCGTACTGCGCCTTGAGCTCGCGCAGCCTGCCGAGGGCGGGTTCGGGGAAGGCCTGCGCGAGGACCCGGGGCCCGGTCCTGGTGTCGAAGCTGAGGTACATCCCCTCCAGGTGCTCCTCCAGGG
Organism: Nocardiopsis sp. NPDC058631; assembly: GCF_042716955.1. Lineage (NCBI taxonomy): Bacteria > Bacillati > Actinomycetota > Actinomycetes > Streptosporangiales > Nocardiopsidaceae > Nocardiopsis > Nocardiopsis sp. NPDC058631. The sequence continues at coordinate 19,939 of NZ_JBHXQY010000090.1, forward strand.
CCGCCCAGTGCTCGTCCATGCGCCGCGCCCGCGACCCCGACGACATGGCGGCCAGGCAGAAGTTCTGGGAGCGGTGGGCGTAGGCGGTGGCGTCGGAGGGGACGTCGTTGACCGCTCCCCCGACCTGGCGGAGCTGCATGAAGTGGACGTCGCCGGAGGCGAGCATCTCCCCCGCGCCCTTGGCCAGTTCGGGGGTGATGTGCCCCAGCAGCCCCGACCGCGACTCGGGCAGCCCGTGTCCCTGGTGCGGTGCGTCGTCGTGGGGCAGGATCGCCGGGTAGGGCGCGACCTGGGCGCGCTGGTCCAGTACCGGCCCCGCACCGAGGAAGGGTTCGAGGGCCCGCACCGCCAGGTCGGTGTCGTCCCCGGCGTAGACCACCATCGCCTGCGCGACGGGCCCGCCGCCCCCGCGTCCGGGGCCGGTGGTGAGGAACGCGGTGACCTCGCGGGGCGCGGCCTCGGCGATCTCGCCCCACGCCTGCAGGAACCCGGCCGTGTCGCTCGCGTCGTAGGCGAACTGCCCCAGGACGACGTCGCCGACCGGGGCCGCCGTGGCCTCGACCGCGGTGAGCACCCCGAAGTTGGCTCCCGCGCCGCGCATCGCCCAGAACAGGTCGGGGTGGTGGTCGGCGTCGGCGCGTACGAGGGCGCCGTCGGCGGTGACGACCTCGACGGCGGTGACGTTGTCGATGGTCAGGCCGTGGGCGCGGGCCAGGTAGCCGAGTCCGCCGGTGGTGGCCAGGCCGCCGACCCCGACGCCCCCGTGGTCGCCCGAGCTGAGGGCGAGGCCGTGGGGGGCCAGGGCTGCGGCGACGGCTCCCCAGCGGGCTCCGGCGCCGAGGCGCACCCGGCCGGCGTCGGCGTCCAGGACGCGGACCTCGTTCATCCGGGTGAGGTCGACGACGACGCCCCCGTCCCCGGTGGAGCGGCCGCTGATGCCGTGGCCCCCGCTGCGGACGTGCAGGGCGGTGTCCTGGGCCCGCGCGTAGGCGAGGGCCGCGCCCACCCCCTCGGCGTCGTCCGGCCGCAGGACCAGACCGGGGCGGCCGCGTTGCATGTAGCCGTGGCGGACCCCGGCGTAGCCCTTGTCACCGGGCTCGACGGCGTGGGCGCGAAGGGTGTCGGGAACGGCGTCGTAGTCGATGCCGGGGCGGCGCGCGGCCAGGACGGCGACGGGTCGCACCGGCCCCGTGGGGGTGCCCGCGCCGGCGCGTTCGGCGGCGACGGCCTCCCGCAGGGCGGGGGCGACCTCGGCTCCGAGGGTCTGGACGGTGCGGGGGTCGTCGGAGGCGGCGACGAACGTGGAGAAGCCGTGTTCGAGGACGAGTGGCAGGAGCTCCTCGACCCACTGCTCGGGCGGGCCCTGGAGGAAGCCGCGGTTGGTGGGCAGGAAGGCGTTCTGGCCCAGGTTGAGCATCCGGCGGATCTGGCGGGGGTCGCGTCCGGCGGCCCGGGCGGCCTCGTCGATGGCCCGGTTGGACGCGGCCATGTCCTCGGGGTCGAGGTAGCCGAGACTGGGCAGCCAGCCGTCGGCCTTGGTGCCGACCAGTCGGAGCATGCGGGGTTTGTAGGCGCCGAGGTGGATGCCGATGTCGTGGGCGGGGGCCGGCCCGCGCTTCATACCCCGGACGGTGTGGTGGGCGCCGTCGAGGCGGACGCCGCCGCGGGCGTCGGTGTCCCAGACGGCCCGGATGATGTCGATGCCCTCGCTGAGCGCGTCGACGGACTGGCGCGGGGTGAGGCGTTCCACGCCCATCGCCTCGATGCCGTCCCAGAACGCGCCGGCGCCGAGGCCGAGCTCGAACCGGCCGTGGGAGAGCAGGTCGAGGCTGGCCGCGGACCGGGCCAGCATCGCGGGCCCGCGCAGGGGCAGGTTGAGGACGTTGCCGGACACCTTGATCCGTGTGGTGCGGGCGGCGACCCAGGTGAGCAGGGTCCAGGTGTCCAGGAACCCGGGGTTGTAGGGGTGGTCCTGGTAGGTGACCAGGTCCAGGCCCGCCTGCTCGGCGAGTTCGGCCAGCGTCGCGGACCGGTCGGGGTCCTGCGCCGCGGGCGTGACGAACGCGCCGAACTCCAGCGGGTGTCCGTAGTCGGGCATGGGGGCTTCTCCTCGGGGGCCAAAACTAGTTTGTTCAGCAAATGATGTTGGCAACAACTTATCTTAGCCACCACGTATTCCTGGTACCCTCGGGGCATGACGACCCCCACTCCGGACAGCGTGGCGGACACGACCCTGGGGTGGTCCCTGGCCGTGCTCCTGCGCCGATGGCACGAGCTGACGGAGTCCTCGCTCACCGACATCCCGCACGGCAGCCGCGGCTACCACGTGCTCACCGCGGCCGTACACGCCGACCCGCCCACCCAGGCGGCCCTGGCCGAGCGCCTGCTCATCGACCGCAGCGTGATGACCTACCTGCTCGACGACCTGGAGTCGGCCGGCCTGGTGCGCCGCCGGGTCGACCCCGGCGACCGCCGGGTGCGGCGGGTGTGCGCCACCGAGCGCGGACGCGAGGTGCTGGCCGGCGCCCGCGACCGGGTGGACCTCGTCGAGGAGCAGGTGCTGGCGGGGATGGACGGGCCCTCCCGCGCCCTGTTCCGCGCGAGCGCCCTGCGGGCGGCGATCGCCATCCAGAGGTCCTCCCCCGCCACCGACCCGTGCGCGGCGGTCCGCGAGGTCACGGGCGGCGGCACCGGAGCCGGGACGGCCTCCGGTGGTCCCAGGGCCCCCGGGGGCGGACGCGCCCGGCGCGGCGCCTGACCCCCGTCCCTCACCCCGACCGCGTCCGTCCGCCGTCCACCGGCAGGTCGGCGCGGGACCGGAACGTCGTCGCGAGTCGATAGGCTCCCAGAGTCCACGAACCGCGTGACGAGGGGAACCACCCGAGGTGTCCGAGGCTGTCGAGCAGGTCAACGCCGTCCTTGACCGGATGGGCGCCCCCGGCGCCCTGGCGCCCCGGCTGCTGGCCGCGCTGGGGCCGGGCGCCGCCGCGGACCTGGACGCCAACCCCTGGCTGCTGCTGCGCCTCGCGCAGGTGACCGTGGAACAGGCCGACTTCTGTGCGCGCAAGCACCTGGGCGGGGCCGCCCGCCCCGACGACCCCCGGCGCCTGGCCGCGTTGACCGCCCACGTGCTGCGGCTGTCCGCGCGCCACGGCAACACGGTCGTGGAGGAGAAGCGGCTCGCCACGGCGGTCGGCAAGCTGGGGGTGGCGGACCCCGCGGCGGCCCTGGCCGCGGCCGAGGCCGACGGCAGCGCCGTGGTGCTGGAGAGCACCGACGAGCCCGAGGACGACTTCGACTTCGAGGAGGGCGTGGTCCCGGAGGTCCCCGAGGACTCCGACCGCTACTACGCGGCGGCGGACGTGGGCCGCGCCGAACAGCGCCTGGGCGAGGAGCTGCTGCGGCTGATCAGCGGCAACGACCCCATCATGGACACGGCGACCGCCGGGGAGACGGTGGAGGCCGCCACCGCACGGGGCGGGTTCGCGATCTCCGACAGCACCCGCGAGGCCGTGGTCACCGCGGCCCTGCGCCCGGTGACGGTCCTGAGCCACGGCCCCGGCGACGCAGGGGAGGTCGCGCGGGCGCTGCTGTGCCTGCACGAGATCGCCACCGAGAGCCGGGTGGGGATCGTGGTGGCGGCGCCCACGGCGCAGGCAGCCGCGGCCCTCGACTCCGAGATCGCGCGGATCCGCGGCACGGACCCCGAACCCGGCCCGGACCCCGCCGCGGCCGGCCCGGCCCCCGCGGCGTCCGCGCCCGCCGAGGGGAGCGAGGGGACGCGGACGGACGGCTCCGCGGACCCCGGCGCCCCGGAGGACGCGGCGGGGGACGCCACGGAGGACGGTGCCACGCGACAGGAGGCGGCGTCCGCGCCCCTGCGGGTCCTCTCCCTGGCCGCCCTGGCGGACGGGGCCCCGTTGACGGCGGGTCTGGTCGTGCTGTGCGAGGCGATGGCGGTGGGCGTGGCCCGCGCCGCCGAACTGGCCGCGGCGTGCCCGGACGGCGCCCACCTGGTGCTCGTCGCCGACCCCGGCCAGGCTCCGTCGGCCGCGCCGGGCCAGGTGGTCCTCGACGTCGCCAACTCGCGAACCGCCCACGTGGCCGCGATCGCGGGCACCGGCGCGCCCGGCCCTGTCGCCGAGCTCGCGTCGGCGGTGGCCGAGGGCGGCGTCCCCGAGGTCGAGGCCCCGGGGCGCGAGGTCGTGCGGGTCCCGGCCTCCTCCGCGGAGGAGGCGGCCCACCGCGTGGTACAGCTCGTGACCGACTCGATTCCGCGTGCCCTGGGCATCGGCTCCGAGGACGTCCAGGTGGTGGCCGCCCGCGAGGACGGGCCGGCGGGCACCCGCTCGCTCAACACCGCGTGCAAGGAGCGGTTGAACCCCGGTCCGGGCGCGCACGGGGGGTTCGACGTCGGCGACCGGGTGGTGCTGGCGGCGCAGGGGGCCGGCTACGGTCCGGGCGACACCGGGTACCTGCGCGAGGTGGGCGGGGGCGCCGTGGTGGAGCTCACCGGAGGCGCCCGCGTGAGGGTCGCCGACCCCGCGGCGCTGCGCCACGGCTGGGCGGTGACGGTGGCCGCCGCGCACGGCGGCCTGTGGCCCGCCGTGGTGACGGTGTTCGCCCCCGAGGTCCCGGTGTCGCGCCCGCAGGTGTACACGGCGCTGACGCGGGCGACACGGCACGTGTCGGTCGTGGACGCCACCGCGGGAGCGCTGGAGACGGGCGTGCGGGACAACGCCGCCCTGGAGCGCACGACCCTTCTGGTGCGGATCCTGCGCGAGGGGTAGGCGCCCGCCCTCCCACGGGGCGGGGACCCGGTCGACCGGTGGCCCCGGGCCGTCCCGCACGGTTGCGCGTGCCCTCAGCGGGCGTACTGGCGGCACTCACCCGTGAAGACGGCCGCGAGTTCGGCCCCGAGCACCGCGTCGGCCCGGTCGGCGGCGCCGGGGGCGGCCCGGTGCACCTGGGTGGCCAGGCCCTCGATGACGGCGCTCAATCGGGCCGCCGCCGCGTCGGTGTCCAGGTCGGGCGCGACCTCCCCGCACTCCACCCCGTTGCCCACGGCGCGGACGAGTTCCGCGTGCATCGCGGCGGCGGCGCGGGCGTCCACCTCGGCCAGGGCGGGGTTGTCCAGCGCCCGGCCGGCGAAGGTCCGGGTGACGCGGTACTCCGCGAGGCGGGGCCCGTCCAGGGGCAGGTGCTCGGCCAGTGCCGCGCGGAGGATCTCGGCGATGGACCGCTCGTGCCGCGCCCCCGTCCTGGCGATGTCCGCGACACGGGCGGCGACGTCGGCGCTGACCCGCTCGAACGCGTGCAGCAGCATGTCGTCCTTGGACGGGAAGTAGTGCTGGACCAGTCCGACGGAGATTCCCGCACGGGCGGCGGTGCGGGCCACGGTGACGGCGCCCAGCCCGCTCTCGGCGATCAGCTCGCACACGGCTCCGGTGATCTGCGCGCGCCTGCGAGCGTGGTCTGCGGTTCTGGGCACCGGACGACCGTACCAGAACGCGGCGATAACCGTATACTCATATTGCCAGCGTGGCACGGCCGCGCGGGGCCGCGCGGGTGCGTTCCCGCACGGCCTCCGCCGAGCACGGGGCCGGGTCAGACCCGGTCGAGGAAACCGCCGTCGACCACCAGGTTCTGGCCGGTGACGTAGGCCGCCGCCGGGCCGGCGAGGAAGACCACCGAGCGGGCGACCTCCTCGGGGCGGCCGAGCCGCCCGTAGGGGATGCGCCGGCGGATGTCCTCGTAGAACTCGGGGTCGTTCTCGCGCCGGCGCTCCCACCCCCCGCCGGGGAACTCGGTCGGGCCGGGCGAGACGGTGTTGACCCGCACCCCGTCCGGCGCCCAGGCGCGGGCCAGCGAGGACGCGTGGTGGTTGAGCGCCGCCTTGACGGCACCGTAGGACCGCGGCCCGGCGGGCACGGTGGTGTGCAGCGCGGAGGTGGTGGAGACCAGCACGACCGATCCGCCCCGTTCGGAGGCCACGAGGTGGGGCCTGGCCGACTCGGTCAGCCGCACGAACGGCATCAGGTCCGCGTCGAAACCCCGCTCCCACTGGTCCGCGGTGGCGGCGCTGCCGCCGGACACGTTGGACACCAGGACGTCCAGTCCTCCGAGCGCCGTCACCGCCTCGTCGACGAAGGACGGCAGGGCGTCGTGGTCCGTGACGTCCAGGTCGCGGGAGAAGACCTTCGCGCCCGTCTCGCACAGCTCCCTGGCCGCCCTGGCGAGCGGCTCGGGGGTGCGCGCGCAGACGGCGAGGTCCGCACCCTCCTCGGCGAACACCTGGGCGATGGCGCGGCCGATCCCCCTGCTCGCCCCGGTGACGATCACCCGTGCCCCTGACAGTCCCAGATCCATACGTCCGTACCCTTCGACGCACTCGCACTTCTCGGGTTTTCGCGGCCGTCCACCAGGGTCACACGAGACACGCCGGGCACACGGATGCACACGCCGCGAGCGGCCCCGCAACGGCACGCGGCCGGGCCCCCTCGGGGTGGCCCGCCGCCCCCACCAACCCCCCCCACGTGCGGCCCCCCCGGGGTCGGGGTCAGGCTCCCGTGGCGGTCTCTTATAAACAAAAACCAGCCCACGAGACACTATTTGATCTCGTATTACCTCTTATGCTTGAAAAAA
>NZ_JBHXQY010000091.1:0-26057 GCF_042716955.1 Nocardiopsis sp. NPDC058631
GCTGGCGGCGGGGGTCCTGGGAGCCGTAGGGGGTGTGGGGGCCCTGAGGGCTGTACTGACCCGGGGGGACGTGAGGGCCCTGCGGTCAGACCCGGGCGGGCACCCGGTCCTCGTGCTGCGCACGGGCCCCCGGGCCGGAGGCGTCCTCGTCGTCCCCGCCCTCGGAGATCCCGATCCGGTCGTGCAGCCAACGCAGCGGACGCGGCAGCCACCAGTTGGCGTCACCGAGCAGGCGCATGGTGGCCGGCACCATGACCGCGCGGACCAGTGTCGCGTCCACGAGCACCGCGATGGCAAGGCCGATCCCGATGATCTTCAGGAACAGCAGGCCCGAGGTGCCCATCGCCAGGAGCACCACCATGAGCAGGATCGCCGCACTGGTGATGATCTGGCCGGTGTGCTGGAGACCGGCCGCCACCGAGCGGGTGTTGTCCCCCGTGCGCAGGTACTCCTCGCGGACCCTGCTGAGCAGGAACAGCTCGTAGTCCATCGCCAGTCCGAAGGAGACGATGGTGATGAGCACCAGATAGGTGGGGTCGATCGTGCCGACGGCGTCGAAGCCGAGCAGCCCGGCGAACCCGCCCTCCTGGAAGCCCCAGACGGCGATGCCCAGGGAGGCGCCCAGCGACAGCGCACCCATCAGCACGGCCTTGAGCGGCAAGGCGATCGACCCGAAGGCGAGGAACAGCAGGAACAGGGTCGCGGCGGCGACGAACCCGACGGTCGTGGGCACCGAGTCGACGATCGCGGACACGTTGTCCTGCTGCATGGCCGCCACACCGCCGACCAGGGTTTCCTCGGCCCCCTCGGGGCCGGGCTCGGCGCGCACGTCCCGTACCAGCTGCGCCACCTCCGGGGAGTCCGACTCCCCCTGGTAGGCGACCAGTACGTGGGCGATTCCGTCGCCGGTGCGCTCGACGCTCGACAGCGAGGCGCCTGGCAGCGCCTCCAGGCGCCCGGTGTAGTCCTCCAGGGCCTGGTCGGTCGTGTCCCCGAGCACCGCGACGTTGAGCCGGCCGAGGCCGCCCGCAGGGAAGTCCTCCGCCACCGACTCGGTGGCGATCCGGCTGCCCGCGTCCCCGGGCAGGTAGCGCTGGTCGGTGGAGCCGAGCTGGGTCGAGGCCAGACCGGAGCTGAAGACCAGTAGGACGGCGCCGACCGCGACCAGGGACACGGCGGGGCCGCGCATCACGGTCCTGGCCAGGCGCGACCAGGCACCCGCGTTCTCGTGGACGGTCCCGGTGACGGTACGCCGGGGCAGGGGGATCCTGAGGTTGTTGATCCGCCGGCCGACCACCGCCAGCAGGGCGGGCAGGAAGACCAGGGCGGCCAGCAGGTCGAACAGGACGACGGCGATGCCGCCCCAGCCGATCGACTTGAGGATGGGCTGGGGGAAGAACAGCAGACCGGCGAAGGCGATGCCCACGGTGATACCGGAGAAGGCCACGGTGCGCCCGGCGGTGTCGACGGTGCGTCGGACGGCGTCGCCGATCTCACGCCCGCGCCCCAGTTCCTCGCGGAACCGGCTGACCATGAACAGGCCGTAGTCGATCGCGAGCCCCAGGCCGAGGATGGTGGCGACGTTGACCGCGAACACCGACACGTCGGTGACGTAGGTCAGGGCGCGCAGGACGGTGAGGGAGCCGAGGATGGCCAGCCCGCCGACGGCGAGCGGAGCCAGGCCCGCGATGAGGCCGCCGAAGATCAGGACGAGCAGGAGCAGTAGGACCGGCAGGGTGACGAGTTCGGCGCGGACGATGTCGGTCTCCGCCGTCTCGGAGAGCTCGTGCTCGACCGCGACGGGGCCGCCCAGGTGGACCTCCAGCGGGCTGGAGTCCAGGTGTTCGGCGACCTCCTCGTACTGGTGGAGGCGGTCGGCGTGGGTCTCCCCGGTGAGGGTCACGGGGATGTAGGTGGCGTGCATGTCCTCGGAGACGAGCATGCCGCGCTCGGTCTCGGCGAGTTCCTCGTCGAGGTAGACGTCGAAGTCGGCGACGGCGTCGGGCATGCCGTCGGCGATGCGCTGTACGGCCGCGGCGAAGGTGGGGTTGTCCACCTGGATCTCGTCACTGCGGTAGACCGCGACGATGTCGACGTCGTCGTGGCCCAGTTCGTCCTCCAGGACGCGTGTGGCCTCGGAGGACTCCGAGCCCGGGTCCTCGAAGCCGCTCTCGCTCACGTCGGAGAAGACCCCCGACCCCCACACGGCCGCGAAGACGGCGAAGAGCGCGGTGACGGTCAGGACGGCCCAGCGCCAGCGGTGCGCACCCAGGCCAATGCGACCGAAAAGTCCGGTGTGTGTCGGCATACGCCGCCCTCTCGGCAAACGGGCTTCATGTCCGTTATTGGTGTTTGCTAACGGTGTTCACTAAAGCGTGCGGGCGTTACGCTGTCAATATCGCCAATGAGGACCACAGCGCCCTGACCTGGCGCCTGAGACGGGGTGTACCGCAGCACATGACGAAATCCCAGCTGGACCGGGGGGTCGACCGACCGAGCCGCCGCGAGCGTGTGCGCGAGGCCACACTGTCCGAGATCAAGGAGATCGCCCGCCGACACCTGGTCGAGCACGGGCCCTCGGGGGTCTCCCTGCGGGCCATCGCCCGCGAGATGGGCATGACCGCGCCCGGACTGTACCGCTACGTGTCCGGCATCGGCTCCCTGCTCCTGCTGATCACCGCGGACATGTTCACGGAGCTCGCCGACGCGGTGGCCGAGGCCGACGCCAGCGTGCCCGACGAGGAGACGGACCTGCGCATCCTCACCTCGCTGCGGGCGTTTCGCACCTGGGCGGTCCACCACCCGGCCGAGTTCGCCACCATGTTCGGCCCGCGCGCCCGCCTGGACCCGGAGGCCGACCCGGCCCCGGCCCTGGAGGCCGGCCGCCGGTTCGGCGCCACGTTCTACACCCTCTTCGACCGCCTGCTGTCGGAGGAGCGCTTCCCCCTCCCCGACGGGGACCGGATCACTCCCGAACTCGCACGCGAGCTGCGCGCCTTCGCCGACAGCTGCGGCTTCTCGGCACCGCACATCCCCGTGGAGGCGGTCATGGTGCTCAGCAGCTGCTGGGTGCGCCTGTACGGGGTCGTGTGCATGGAGGTTTTCCAGCATCTCGATTTCGTGATGCACGACATGGAACCGCTCTTCGAGTCCGAGCTTCAGAACCTGTTGACGGGCCTGGGAGTCCGGTACCGGCCACCGGAGAGCAACACGTCGGCTAGCATCGGCACGCCCTCTTAGGCCCCATACTGGACTTCTGTGTAACTTGTCGGATTCACCCCGGGTGGATCCGGCCCAGCCCGGTGGGCGCTGGCACCCTAGCGAGGACGGACCCCGTGGAGAACCGACCCGGCGGTGAGCGGCAGGAGGGCGACGCCCCCAGACCCGAACAGCCCGGCCCCGCAGACGCCCCTCCCCGCGGGGCCCCCGACGGGGCGGCCCCCGGTCGGCCGGGTCCCCGCCAGGGCCAGGAGCCGCCACCCCCGCACGGCCCGGAACAGGGCGGGGCCGACGCGGGTCCGCCCCGGCCCGCGGACCCGGACCCCGGAGCCGCACGGCCCTTCGCGGACGCACCGGAGGCCGGACCCGGCCGTCCCCCCTCCCCCGCCGGAGAACCGCCGGCAGAGGCCCCCGCCGGGCAAAACGTGCCGGCCCACCCCCTCCCCGGAACGCAGCAGCAGGGGCCGCGGACCTCGTCCTGGCCGCGGACCCGCCCGGGCCCCGCCCAGCCGTGGCAGGGGACCACCCACGCCTTCCACCGCCCCGGCCCCCCCGGCCCCTCACCGGGACAGCGGTATCCGCAGACGGGACAGCACCTCCCCCGGCCGCCCTACGCCACACCGGTCCAGCACGCGCCCTACGCGCCCTACGCGCCCGCGGCCCCCTACGGACAACCCGGCGGGCCGGGCGCGTGGCCGCAGGCGCAGCAGCACTGGGGGCAGCCCTGGCCCCCGCAGCGGCGCCGCGGCCTCGGCGTCATGGTCGGCTCGTCCGTGGCGGGCACGATCGCCGTCGGCGCCCTCGTCATCAGCATCGTCATGGTCTCCACCACACCGCAGGAGGAGCCGCGGCCGACCGGCACCGACCTGTCCGCCTCCTACGACGAGGGCCTGGCGGACCGGCCCAACGCCGTCGAGATCGACATCGCCGACCACCCCCTCTACGACGCCCCCTCGCCCGGCACGGTCGACTGCGACACCCCCACACTGGACATCGGCTCGGACGAGTCGTGGCAGGAGTTCGCGACCACCACCGGCGAGTGCCTGGACACGCTCTGGGCACCGGTGATGGACGACCTCGGCCTGTCCTCCCAGACCCCGGAGATCACCGTCACCCGCGAGTCGCCCGACAGCGGTGAGGAGGAGGGCTACACGCTCGCGTACTACGAGAGCGACTGGACACGCATCACCGTGGTCCTGCCCAACGTCCGCCGGCTCAGCGCCCAGATCCCCGTGGACGAGCGCGAGAACGTCTGGATCGCGCTGATGGGGCACGAGTACGGCCACCACGTGCAGTTCGCCACCGGAATCCTCGACGTCTCCCACGACATGCGCTGGAACGCCGGAAGCGAGGACGACGAGCTGGACACCCTCCGGCGCACCGAACTCCAGGCGGAGTGCATGGCCGGGATCGGGCTGCGCGGGATCACGGGCGGCGACGAGAACGCCCTGGACGTGGTCAACACCAACTTCAACAGCGGCGGGGACCTCGACACCCACGGCAGCGCGAGCAACCGTGCGTTCTGGCTCGGGCAGGGCTGGTCCGAGGAGACCGTGAACGGCTGCAACACCTACGGCGCCGCACCGGGCGAGGTCACCTGATCAACCGTCGACGACCTTCCGGTAGGCGTCCCAGCCGTGGAGCTTGACCCGTTCCCCGCGTTCCAGCTCCGACGCCTGCCGGGCCTCGGCCGCGTCGATGCGCAGCCAGTCGTCGTAGTCGCTGTGCGTGATCCCCCGCTCGTCCAGGACCTGCTCCAGCGGTACCAGGGCCGGGGCAGCCTCGCGCAGCGCCGGGGCGTCCTGCAACAGGGCTCTGACCGTGCCCGCGGCGTCGGACTTGTTGGTGCCGATCACCCCGGTGGCGCCCCGCTTGATCCACCCCGCGACGTAGTCCCCGCGGACCACCCGGCCCTCCTCGTCCAGGACCCGGCCGTCCTCCTGCGGCACCGTGTTCCCACGGGTGTCGAACGGCACCCCCGGCAGCGGGGCACCCGCGTAGCCGACCGACCGCAGCACCATCCCGGCGTCCAGGTCGGTCGTCCGCCCCGTGCCCACGAGGCGTCCGCCCTCGTCCAGACGCGTGTGCTCGACCCGCACCCCCCTGACGCGGTCCTCTCCGAGGATCTCCTGGGGCCGGGCCCAAAAGTGCAGGCGAACGGTGCGCCGACGCCCCTCGGGGGCGCGTCGCGCATGTTCCTGGAGGAGCCTGAGGTTGGTGCGCGCGGCCCGGGCCACCATGCGCAGTTCGTGCGTCCCGGTGCCCACGGCTGCGGGATCGACGTCCACCTGGTCGGCGGACACGAGCACGTCGACGCCGGGCAGGGCGAGCAGGTCACGCAGCTCGGGCGCGGTGAACTTGGCCTGGAGGGGGCCGCGCCGGGACAGCAGGTGCACCGTGCGCACGCGACTGGCGGCGAGCACGTCCAGGACGGGCTGCGGGATGTCGGTGTGCCGCAGTTCGTCGGCGGTCTTGGCGAGGATGCGGGCGACGTCGAGGGCGACGTTGCCCGCCCCCACCACCACGGTCTCCTCGGCGTCGAGCACGAACCTCGCCAGCTCGCTGTCGGGGTGCCCGCAGTACCAGTTGACGAAGTCGGTCGCGGCGACGCTGCCCGGGAGGTCCTCCCCCGGCACGTCCATACGGCGGTCCACGGCGGCTCCGGTGGCGTAGACGACGCCGTGGTAGGAGCGGGCCAGGTCGGCGCGGGTCAGTCCGGCGCCGAACTCGACCCCGCCGACGAAGCGCACTGCGGGGTGTTCCAGCACCCTGCGCAGGGCCCCGGCCACGCCCTTGGTCTTGGTGTGGTCGGGGGCCACCCCGTAGCGCACCAGCCCGTAGGGGGTGGGCAGCCGGTCCATCACGTCCACCCGGACCGGGACACGCTGCTGCCGGGTGAGCGCGTCGGCGGTGTAGACGCCCGCCGGGCCTGAGCCGATCACGGCCACACGGAGCGCGCCGGTGTCCTCGGGGCCCTGCTGGTCGGGCTCGGAAGAGGTCATGCCCCCATTCTGACAGCCCTGGGGCCGGATGGCGGGGTGGTCGCGGCGCGCCGTTCGACGGACACGCCCCGGTCCGGACGGGTCACCGTCCGGGCCGGGGCGTGCGGAACACGGCCGGACGGCCCCGCGGGGGCCTCCCGGCGCGTGTCGTGTTCAGGCGTTCTCGCCGGCCAGTTCCTCGGCGGACCTGCGCGACTCCGTGTGGCGGGAGACCGTCTCGGTGAGCTTGCGGGACAGCTCCTGGGGCGTCAGCCCCTGCTCCCGGAGGATGTCGTCGCGCTTGGCGTGGTCCAGGAACTCCTGCGCGATACCGAACGTGCGCACCGGCACGTCCACGTCGTGGTCGCGCAGCAGGCGCGCCACCGCGTCGCCCACGGCCCCGGTGCGCCCGTTGTCCTCGATGACGGCGACGACGCTGTGCCCGGCGGCCTCGTCGACCAGGGCCCCGTCCAACGGCTTGACCCACAGCGGGTCGACGACGGTGACGCCGATGCCCTGGGCGGCCATCCGGTCGGCGACCTCGCAGGCGACCTGGGCCATGGTCCCCACGCCGACGATGAGCAGGTCCTTGGTGTGACCGTCGTCGGCGGCGCGGCGGAGCAGGTCCATGGAGCCGACCTTGCCGACCGCGTCCACCTGCTCGGCGACGGCGCCCTTGGGATAGCGGACGACGGTCGGGGCGTCGTCGACGGCGACGGCCTCGTTGAGCAGGATGCGGAGGCGTTCGGCGTCGCGGGGGGCCGCCAACCGGAGTCCGGGGACCACCTGGAGGATGGACATGTCCCACATGCCGTTGTGGCTGGCGCCGTCGTTGCCGGTGACCCCGGCGCGGTCCAGGCAGAAGGTGACGCCCTGGCGGTGCAGGGCCGCGTCCATGAGCACCTGGTCGAAGCAGCGGTTGAGGAACGTGGCGTAGACCGCGACCACCGGGTGCAGGCCGTTCATGGCCATGCCGGTGGCGGCGGTGGCGGCGTGCTGCTCGGCGATGCCCACGTCGAAGATGCGGTCCGGGTAGGCGTCCGCGAACTTGTGGAGGCCGGTGGGGTGGAGCATGGCGGCGGTGATGGCCACCACGTCCTCGCGCTCCGCGCCGATCTCCACCATGGTGTCGGCGAAGACCGAGGTCCACTTGACGGCCTTGGTGCCGGGCTTGGCCAGGCCGGTGGCGACGTCGAAGGGGCCGGGGGCGTGGAACTGGTCCTCGTCGTGGTTCTCCGCCGGGGCGTAGCCCTTGCCCTTCTGGGTGATGCAGTGCACGATCACCGGGCCGCCGAAGTCGCGCGCGCGGCGCAGCGCCTTCTCCAGGCCCTGCTCGTCGTGGCCGTCGATGGGCCCGAGGTACTTCAGGCCCAGGTCCTCGAACATCATCTGCGGCTGGATGGCGTCCTTGATGCCCTTCTTGAGGCCGTGCAGCGCCTCGTATATGGGCGGCCCCACGACCGGGGTGCGGTTGAGGGTGGACTTGGCCAGGTCCAGGGCCTGCTCGTAGCCGGGGGCCATGCGCAGCGACGCGAGGTGGTCGGCGAGCCCGCCCCTGGTGGGCGAGTAGGAGCGGCCGTTGTCGTTGACGACGATGACGAGGCGGCGGTCCTTGCGCTCGGCGATGTTGTTGAGCGCCTCCCAGGCCATGCCGCCGGTGAGGGCGCCGTCGCCGATGACCGCGACCACGGTGCGGTCCGCGCGTCCCTGCACCTCGTTGGCCTTGGCCATGCCGTCCGCGTAGGAGAGCGCGGTGGAGGCGTGCGAGTTCTCGATGAAGTCGTGCTCGGACTCGGAACGGGAGGGGTAGCCGGAGAGCCCGCCCTCCGACTTCAGGAGGGAGAAGTCGTGCCGGCCGGTGAGGAGCTTGTGCGCGTAGGCCTGGTGGCCCGTGTCGAACAGGACAGGGTCCTTCGGGGAGTCGAAGACCCTGTGCAGCGCGATGGTCAGCTCGACCACACCGAGGCTGGGACCGAGGTGCCCGCCGGTCTGGGAACAGGAGTCGACCAGGAATTCCCGGATCTCCTGTGCCAGGGCCGGGAGCTGGTCGGCCGGAAGCTTCTTGAGCGCTTCCGGATTGTGTATCGACTCGAACAGTGCCACTGTCTCGTCAGTCCCCTCGTCCAGCGTGTCCGTTGAGTTTACCGGCCCGTGCCCCTGACGTGGGCCGGATCCGGCTACCGACAGGTCTACATACCCGAGTTTATGGGTGTGTGTCCACGGGTCCCGCCCGGCCCTGTCGTGGCCACGGCCTCGGAGGCGGTCTGCGCACGACGGAACACCCCTCGGGATGCGGGTGTCGTGCAGAACGCCACCCGCATCGCGGGTTTTGGCGTACATTACTCGGTTTCGAGGGCGCTGTTGCCCCAGCTACCCGGCCCGAGGGTATCCGGGGGAGGCCTGGAACGGGCCGTGGGTCCGGGGCCGCGCCCGGGTGGCCCGGGGTGGCGGGGGTCACCCGAGGGCGGCCTGGGCGAGCAGGCCCGCGGCGGAGACGCTCACCACGCACAGCATCGCCACGCGCAGCCATCCGGCGTCGACCCGTCGGCGCAGGAGGCCGCCCAGCAGGAACCCGATGACGACGAAGGGGATGGCGGCGGCGCCGACCACGGCGGTCCGGACGTCCATCTGGCCGCCCGCGGTCAACGCCGCCAGGGAGAACGCGCCACCGATCAGGAAGAACGCCGCGAGGGTCGCACGCACCCGGGAGGGCGCCTCGTGCTGGTAGAGCAGGGCCATGGGAGGCCCTCCGACCGTGGTGGCGGTGCCCGTGAAGCCCGACAGGGCACCCGCGGTGACGAGGGACACCGGGGTGATGCGCACGTGCAGGGAGCAGACCGACAGGGCCACCGCGACGAGCACCATGAGGCCGACGGCTCCGGCGAGGGCGCGGGGTTCCAGGACGGCGACCACCCACACCCCCAGCACCGTTCCGGGTACGCGCGCGGGCAGACCCCACGCGAGGCCTCTCCAGTCGACGTGCCGCCACTCCTGGAGGAGGGTCAGCACCGGCAGGACGATGACCGTCACCAGCAGGGCCCCCGGCATCAGCGTGGGGTCGAGGAAGGAGATGACGGGAGCGGCGACCAGGCCGAGTCCGAGGCCGACGGTGCTCTGGACCGCCGCCCCGACCACGACCGCGACGACGGACACGAGGACGAACGTCCACAGGTCCGACTCTCCGAGCAGGCCGTGGCCGGTGGGTGAGAAGTACTCCGCGAGCGCCGGAGCGGCCGACGAGGAGACGGCCGAGGCGGAGGCCTGGTGGGTCGGGTGGGCGAGGAGGGCCGGGACTGCTGAGATTTCTACGGGCACGCCGAGCGACGCTACATCTCACTCATCCCTACCGGGATTAGGAGGTAGGAGCATGGGATGACCAGGCGGAGAGGGCCCGGTCCGCGCCGGAACCCCGCCGGCCCGGACGAGCTGCGCGCGTCCGCGCGGTAGCCACCGCCCCGCCCCCGGTCCCCGCACACCAGCGCCGCCCGTGACGTTCGTCGTCACGGGCGGCGACGGCCCGGCTTGACGCCCCGCAGTAGCGAAGGCTCAAGCCGGGCCGATGGGTCGTCCCTCGGATCCCCGCGTCCCGCAGGGCGTGGGCACCGACGGACGGGACCTGTTTTCGCACCGGATCCTAGCCGCCGCCCCGGGCGTGGGTCTTACGGCCCCGGCGCGAGACCGCGTCGAGGATCACCGCGATCAGCAGGACCGCCGCGGTGATCATGAAGCGCACCGAGGTGTCCATCTGGAGCAGCAGGAGACCGGAGGTGATCGCGCCCAGGACCAGGCCGCCCAGGAGGGCGGAGTAGGCGTTGCCGCGACCACCGAAGAGGCTGGTTCCGCCGATGACGGCCGCGGCGATGGCCATCATGAGTTCGGCGCCGCCGCCGGTGGAGACGCTGGCGGCGAAGTTGCGGGAGACCAGCATGATGCCGCCGAGCGCGGCCAGGGTGGACGCGATGCCGAACACCGAGATCCGGATCAGGTCGACGTTGATGCCGGCCCGGCGGGCCGCCTCGGAGTTGCCGCCCACGGCGTAGACCATCCGCCCGTAGCGGGTCTTGCGCAGCACCAGGTCCAGGACGACCACGAAGCCCACGAAGATGAGGAAGGCCAGGGGCACGCCCTTGTACTGGTTGAGCACCCAGACGCCGCCGACGATCGGCACCGTGAGCAGCGCGGCGCGGAAGAGGATCTCCTCCAGGGGCTTGTAGGGCAGCCCCGCCTGGCGTCGGCGCCGTTCGACGGCGAACACCGCGAGAAGGTACAGGACGATGACGACGCCCGCGATGGCCCATCCCATGAAGGGGACGAAGTAGGTCTGCGTGAGCATCGCGATGGAGCCGCTGGGGCTGGTGTTGATGGTGCCGTCGGCGCCCATCAGGTAGAGGTGCACGCCCTGCCAGCCGAGGAGGCCCGCGAGGGTGACCACGAAGGCCGGTACCCCCAGTTTGGCGAAGATGACGCCGTGGAGCAGGCCGATCAGGAGTCCGACCCCGACGGCGGCGGCGATGGCGCCCCACTCGGGGAGGCCCGTCTTCACCGCCAGGACCGCCAGGACCGCCGCGGAGAGGCCGGAGACGGAGCCGATCGACAGGTCGATCTCACCGAGCAGCAGCACCATGATGACGCCGGTGGTCATCAGGCCGACGGCGGCGATCTGCACGGTCAGGTTGGACAGGTTCTGCGGGGACAGGAACCGGTCGTTCATCGACTGGAAGACGATGCCGATCAGCACCAGTCCGACCACGACCGGGAGCGGGCCGAGCTCGCCGCCCTTGACGTTGCGGCGGAGCACCTGGAGCCATCCGCGGGGCGAGGCCGCCGTGACGAGCAGGCGGGGGTCGCGCTTGGCCTCGCCGGACTCGGGTACCCCGTCCCCGGACTCGTGGGAGAGGTGGGTCTGCTGTGTCATCGGTTGTCCTCCGTGGCCAGGGCCGAGGAGCCGGTGCGGTCGGAGCGCCTGCTGACCGGGTTGTCGGCAGCCCCGGTGATGGCGGCCACGATCTCCTCGTAGCTGGTCTCCGCGATGGGGAAGTCTCCCGCGGTACGGCCCAGCCGCAGCACCACGGCACGGTCGGCGACCGCTCGGACGTCGGCCATGTTGTGGCTGATGAGCACCACACCGAGCCCCTGGTCCCGGAGGCGTTCGATGAGGTCGAGGACCTGCGCGGTCTGGGCGACGCCCAGGGCCGCGGTCGGCTCGTCGAGCATGACCACGCGCGGCTGCCCCAGCAGGGAGCGGGCGATCGCGATGATCTGGCGCTGGCCTCCGGAGAGGGAGGCCACCGGGACGCGCAGGTCGGGGATGCTCACCGACAGGGAGTCGAGGAGTTCCCTGGCCCGGCTCTCCATCTCGACCTCGTCGAGGGTGCCGGGGAAGTGCAGTTTCTCGTTGCCCAGGAACAGGTTGCCGACGATGTCCAGGTTGTCGCACAGGGCGAGGTCCTGGTAGATCGTGGCGATCCCGAGCCGCTGGGCGTCGGCGGGGGCGGAGATGGAGACCGGTTGTCCGTCCCACTCGATGTTCCCGCCGCTGTCCGCGGGGTGGACACCGGCGATGACCTTGACCAGTGTGGACTTGCCGGCTCCGTTGTCGCCGAGCAGGGCGACGACCTCGCCGGGGCGGACCTGGAAGTCGACCTCGCTGAGGGCTCTGACGGCCCCGAAGGTCTTGGAGATCCCGGACAGTTCCAGGACGGGTGTGCTCATGCGCTCGTTTCTCTCTACTCGTCCCGGCCGGGGGCGGTACGGGTACTCCCGCCCGCCCCCGCGCACTCGGGACTTCGCGCCGCTGCTAGGCCGTGTTCCGCGGATCGTTCCGGGCTCGCGTCCCCCAGGCTGCCTCTCGCTGCGCCGGCTGCGCTCGGACAGCCGAACCCGGGCTGACCTGCGCTACTCGTCTTGCCAGAGACGGCCTGACAGCCGCTCGCGTCGATCGGCGCAAGCGCCGAGTCAACCGAAAGCACCCACGGAACACGCCCTAGAGGTTTTCCTCGCAGAAATCGGTGTCGGCGTAGTCGTCGGTGCAGATCTCCTCGACGCTGTAGACCTCGTCCTCCACCACGGTGTCGAGGACGTTGTCCTCGGTCACGACGATGACGTCGAGGAGGACCGCGGTGACGGCCTCTCCGTTGGCGTCCTCGACCTCGGTGATCTCGTAGCCGTCGAGCTGGAGGTCCTCACCCGTACCCAGGGCGACCGCCATGGCGGCGGCGACCTCGGCCTCGGGGCGGATCTCCTTGTAGACGGTCATGTGCTGCTCACCTGCGACGACGCGCTGGATCCCGGCGAGTTCGGCGTCCTGGCCGGTGACGGGCGGGAGGTCCTCGACCGAGACCCCGGCGCTGCGCAGGGCCGAGATGATGCCCGAGGCCATGCCGTCGTTGGCGGAGTAGACGCCGGCGATCTCGTCGACGCCCAGGGAGGTGATGGCACCCTCCATCTGGCTGTTGGCCTGGTCGGGCGACCAGTCCGGTGTGTCGAACTCCTGGCCGATCTCGACCGCGCCGTCGAGGGCGTCGTGCGCGCCGGCCTTGAAGTCGGCGGCGTTCGGGTCGGTGGGCGAGCCGTTGATCATGACGATCTGGCCGTCCTCGTTGCCGTCCTCCTCCAGGGCGGCGAGCAGGGCCTCGCCCTGGACCTGGCCGACCCGGAAGTTGTCGAAGGAGACGTACATGTCGACGCCGCCCTCGGCGAGGCGGTCGTAGGCCACGACCGGCACGCCCTGGGACGTGGCCTCGTTGACCGTGCCGGCCGCCGCGGCGGAGTCGACGGCGTCGAGGACCAGGACGTCCACCCCGTCGGTCAGCATGGCCTGGGCCTGGGTCTGCTGCTCGTCCACGTCCTGGTCGGCGTTGGCGTAGGAGAGCTCGCACTCGGGGCAGAGCTCGTTGAGCGACTCTTCGAAGTAGGGCTTGTCGAAGGCCTCGTAGCGGGCGGTCTGGAGCTCGGGGAGGAGGAGGCCGACGTGGAAGCCCTCTTCCACGCTCTGGGTCTCCTGCTCACCCTCGCCACCGCTGGTGGTGAGGCCGGAGCAACCGGAGACGAGGAGGGCGAGGGCGGCGGTGGCCGCCAGGCCTGCGGCGGCCTTGCGTTGCGGTGCGAAGCGTCGTGTGCTCAACGCTGGTGCCTCTCATGACGGGGGGGTTCACAGTGGAGAACTCGCGAGTAATGCTGTGCAGTCAAACCCCGCCGCCACCTTGGCGTCAACTCCTGAACACATAACCGAAACATCACGGGTCTTGGGTTCACGATCTGAAGGAATCAAAAACCCAGGCCAGAGCGGCATTCCGGGCTCGCGCAGCCGGGTGAGGAAGTTTCAGGTTTTACCCGTGACCGGCCTGACGCAGGCGGTGACCTCGCGGTTCACCGTCCCGCCATCCCCCGGCCACTCACGGATCGGGCGGTCCCGGGGGCCGTCCCGGCGAGCACCTCCACCGGTGAGCCGGGCACGTGCGGGCGCGCGGGGGCGCCCGTCCGAAGGGTCAGTTCGCGTGCTGGGAGGCCATGCGCAGCGCCCCGTACAGAGCCGCGTCGCGCCCCAGCTCGCCGCGCACCAGCGAGAGCCTCTCCAGCGCGCTGCCCAGCGACCCCAGCTCCATCGCCCGGCGCATCGGGTCCAACAGGAGTTCCCCGGCCTCGGCCAGGTCCCCGCCGACGATCACCCGGTCGGGGTTGAACAGGTTGGCCATGATCGCGGCCCCCTGGCCGAGCGCGGTGCCCGCCTCCGCGATGATCCGGCGGCTTCCGGGGTCGCCCTCCCGGGCCGCCTCCACCAGGTCCCCCACCCGCACCGGCCCCGGGCCACGGGCCACGTCGGTGTTCTGCGGAAGCATGTCCAGCAGGTAGTTCGCGCCGACGAAGGTCTCCAGGCAGCCCCGGTTGCCGCAGCGGCAGACCTGGCCGCGCGGGTCCAACGCGATGTGCCCGATCTCCCCGGCCGTGCCTCCCGCGCCGCGGAAGAGCCGGCCGGACATCATGATCCCCGCGCCAACCCCGTCGCTGATGACGAGGTGGATGACGTGCTCGGCGCCCGTGCCCGCGCCGCGGTGCTGCTCGGCGAGGACGGAGAGGTTGGCGTCGTTCTCGGCCAGGACCTCCAGGCCCAGCCGCTCGGTCAGCGCCTTGGCCGGGTGGAACCCCGCCCAGCGGGGCACACAGGAGATGTGGCCCACCGCGCCGGTGCCCGGGTCGATCGGCCCCGGTACCGCGGCGACCACGGAGGAGACCGTGCCCAGGTCGATCCGGGCCCGCTGGAGGGTGGTCTCGGCCAGCCAGGCCGCGCGGCGCACCGCCCGTTCGGCGTCCGAGCCCACGTCGTAGTCGATCTCCTCGCGGGCCAGCATGTTGCCCTCGCTGTCGCCCACCGCGACACGGACGCTGTCCGCGGTGAAGTCGACCGCCACGACGGTGCCGGGCGGCCGCAGAAGGGTGACGGCCCGGGCGCGCCGCCCGTTGGAGGAGGTGTCGCGCACCGAGACCGTCCCGGCGGCGCGCAGTCCGCGCACGATGTTGGAGACGCTGGCGGCCGACAGTCCGGTGGTCCGGGCCAGCTCGGCCTGGGTGAGCGTGCCGTCGCGCCGCAGTACGTCCACGACCCGGCGTTCGTTGGCCTGGCGCAGGCCGGACTGAGATCCCGGCGTCACTGCGGCGTCGGTCACCAGGGGCCCCTTTGTGGTCGGTACTCTCTCGGCGCTGTTGCGAGGAATGCTACAAGCATTGAACGCAAGCGGGAACTTCACTCCCGCGCCGGTTAGGGTCCGAACGTGACCGGACCACGCATCAGCACCGCCGGCGACGGCTGGGAGGACGCGCTCGCGAGAGCGGTCCCCTCCGGTGACCGCACGGGGGGTACGCACGTCGTCGGGGTCGAGGGACGCTCCGGCTCGGGCAAGAGCACGGTGGCCGCACAGCTGCGCACGGCGCTCGCGCGACGGGGGCGGCCGACGGCCGTGCTGCCCATGGAGGACCTCTACCCGGGGTGGGAGGGGTTGGCCCGGGCTCCGGCGCTGTTGCGGGAGTGGGTCCTGGAACCGCTGGCCCGGGGGGACAGGGCGGCGTGGCGGCGCTACGACTGGGAGCGGGGTGCCTTCGCGCGGGAGTGGACGCTCCTGCCCGGCGACGTCGCCTCGGGCGGGGTCCTCGTGGTGGAGGGGTGCGGCTCGGGCTCCGCCGCCGGGCGCGGCCTCCTGGACCTGCTGGTCTGGGTGACCGCGCCCGACGGGGATCGCTCCCGGCGGCTGGACGCGCGTGGCGACGCGTCGGTGTACGCGCCCTACAGGCGCGTGTGGGCGGAGCAGGAGGAGGCGTTCTACGGGGAGAACCGCCCCCTGGAGCACGCCGACCTGGTGGTGGACAACCCCGCCCGGTGACCGGCCGCCGGACCGGTCGCCTGCGCCGGGGTGCGCGTCCTGCCGGTCCCCGTCGGAGCGCGCCCGGTCAAAGGAGCCGCGGCGGCCGGCTCCCCGGACTCAGCCGCCGGGAGCGGGAGCGGGTGCGGGAGCGGGTGCGGGAGCGGGTGCGGGAGCGGGTGCGGGAGTGGGAGCGGGAGTGGGAGCGCCCTCGACGAACCCGGTCATCAGGTCGAGGGTCGCCCCGTCGGCGAGGATGCCGCTGTGCCCGAGTCCGCGGGTCCGCACCAGGCGGGCGCGGTCCCCGAGCGCGGACGCCGTGCGCAGGGACTGCCCGAACGGGACGTAGGAGTCGTCCTCGCCGTGCAGGATCAGGAAGGACTGGGTGAGCTTCTCCGGCGCGTGCGTGGCCGAGAAGCGGGTCCACACGGTCGGGTCGCCGTCGAAGTAGTGGCGCTCGACGGCCCGGCGCAGCGCAGCGACGGCCCGGGGCCGCAGCCCGAGGACGCCCGAGAAGTAGCCGACGAGGAACCCGAAGTCCGACACCCCCGAGACCAGGACCGCCCGGTCGGCCCGCAGCCCCTCACGCAGGGCGTGGACGGCGAAGAGCGCGCCCATGGAGTGGCCGATGACCGCCGTGAAGGATCCGTGTTCGTCCTGGAGGCGGCGCATGATCTGCCCGGCGTCGAGAACGGTGCCCACCGGTCCGCCCGTCGAGCCGTGGCCCGGGGCGTCCCAGGAGACGGGGCTGTAGCCGAGTTCGAGCAGGCGCCGGACCACCGGCGCGAAGCGGGCCGCGCGGGAGCGCCAGCCGTGGGCGAGGAGGACGGGTCGGGCCCCGTCGCCCCAGGCGTAGGTGACGACCTTCCACCTTCCGACGTCGAGGGACCCCGTCCTGGCGCTCCCGTGGAGTGCGCGGTCCTCGGCGGCTACCGGGCGCACGCCCCGGGGGTCGGCCCACAGGCGCCGCGCCAGGGCTCCGGCGAGGCCGGGGGCGGGCAGGGCGACGGCGTTGACGGCCGCGCCCACGAGTCGAGCTGTGTCCATTGAGGACCCTCCTTCGCGCGGTGGCCCGCGCCCAGAAAACTTTACGAACGATCGTATTATTTGTTTTACATGCCACTCTCGTCACAGCGCAAGTAGGATCGCCATGTACCTGACCGACCGTTCGCACTCCATCCGCAGGACGAGCCCAGCCGAGGAGGAGCATGACGACCCAGACCGACGGCCGACTGCAACGAGGCGACCAGACCCGGCGGGCGGTGCTGGACCGCGCGGTGGACATCGCGTCGGTGGAGGGCCTGGAGGGGCTCTCCCTCGGACGGCTGTCCCGGGAGCTGCGGATCAGCAAGAGCGGGGTGTTCGCGCACTTCGGCTCCAAGGAGGAACTCCAGCTCGCCGCCGTGGAGGCCGGAAGGAAGGTCTTCGTCCACCACGTGGTGCGCGAGGCCCTGAGGACCCGGCCCGGCGTGGAACGCCTGTGGCGGTTGTGCGAGGACTGGATCGCCTACTCGCAGAGCCGGATCTTCTCCGGGGGGTGCTTCTTCTACACCGTCACAGCCGAGTTCGAGTCCCGGCCGGGCCGGGTACGGGACGCCCTCGTGGAGACCCACCGCGAGTGGCGCGACCTGCTCACCCGCACCGCCGAGGACGCCCGCCAGCTGGGAGAGCTCACCGCGGGGGCCGATCCCGCCCTGCTCGCCTTCGAGCTGCGCGCGTTCCTGGACACCGCCAACGCGATCTCCCTGCTGGAGGACGACCGGGACTCCCCCTACGCGATGGCGCGCACCGCGATCACCGCCAGGCTGGAGGCCATGGCGCCCCCGGACGCCCCGCGGCCCTGGGCCCCCGGCTCCCCCGCCGCGACCGGGTGAACCCCCGGCGGCCTACGGTGCGCCCCTCTCCCCGTCCCGCCCCGGGCGCACCCCGATGTAGGCGCCCACCAGGCGACCCACGATCGTGATCAGGAACAGCGTCCCGGTGACGGCCTCCGCCGTGGCCGCCGTGCGCGCCCACGGCGAGACGGGCACCACGTCCCCGTACCCCAGCGTCGCGAGGGTGACGTAGGAGAAGTACGTCAACTGCTGCCAGGCGACCTGGCCGCCCGGGTCGGCCCGGTCGGTGAAACTGCCCGGCGAGGCGCTCTCCAGCGCCCCGAACACCGCGGTGAAGAAACCACCGAGGAGCAGGTAGACGCACACGCCCGCCAGGACGAGCTCCAGCTCGTGCGTCCGGCTGCGGCGGTAGACGAACCGCAGGAGCGAGGACACGATCATGACCTGGAAGGCCCCGGCGGTGACGAAGACGCACACCATCGCGGTCCCGTCGCCCCCGCTCGCCCCGGCCCACCCCGCACAGAGCAGCAGCGCCGTGCCCGCCACCGCCGCGGGGGCCACCCGGTCGTGCTCCCCGCGCACCAGGAGTACCCCGAACAGCACGACCCCCACGTAGGCCACCAGGTACAGGGCGGTCCAGCCGGCGCCGTGGAAGGTGACCGGGTATCCGAACTGGAGGAGGACCACGAACGCCAGGAACGACCCGAGGTTCACGGGCCGCCCCTCCAACGGACCACGTCTGCGCACCGGGCCACTATGGCACGGCGCCCCTCACCCGCACCGGCGCCGCTCCGGGTGCCCTCGGGCGTGCGCCGCCGGGGTCACCTGCCGGACGCCCCCGGCCGGGGTTCGCAGATCTCCCTGGCCCTTCGCAGGTCGCCCTCCATGGCCCGCAACCCGGCACGCAGAGCGGGGAGGGGCAGTCCCTCGAAGCGGCGCAGCCTCGCTCTGCGCTCCTCCCTCCACCCGTGCGCGTGGGTGTCGAGGCCGAACAGCAGCAGCCAGCCCGCGGCGCAGCCCGTGGCCGCCAGGAACAGGACACTCGGTCCCATGACCGAACCCCAGGCCAGGAGGACGCAGGCGGCGAGGGTCAGCACGACTCCGAGGACCCCCAGCACGCCCTTGCCGAACGCGTAGGCCTCCTGTCGGCGCAGCGTCGCCCGCAGGCCGTCGGCCTCGCCGCGCACCACCCTGGAGCGCTCCCTCCACAGGTCGTGTCGGCGGGCCACCTCCAGCACCGTCGGTATGACCCCGTAGACCGCGGCCGCGTACCCGGCGCGTGAAGGGCCTGAGGCGTACTCCACACGGGTCCACAGGACGCGCGTCCACTCCCCGACCCCCGGCAGGCCGCCCGGAACCGGCGGGACCGCCAGCCCCGGGTGGAGCAGGAAGGTCAGGAGCAGGGCGGGGTTCACGCGGTGGTCGCCCTCCCAGCCGCTGAGGTTCCCGGTCAGCTCGCGGACGAAGCCGTTCGCGACACGTTCTCCCTCCTCCAGATCCCTGGCCAGGGCGAACAGCGCACCGTCCTCCGCCTGCTCCGCCATGCGCCGCAGCTCCGCGGGCCGGGCCAGCGGCAGGAACTCGATGGCCCCCGCATCGCCCGCGAGCAGTGGACCGGGATCGTTGAAGAGCTTCCGCAGATCCTCGATGCCGCGGAGCCGGGACAACAGCTCCGCGGACACCGGGCCGGTGAGCGCGGCGTCGTCCACCGGTTCGACGGAACTGGCCCGAGGGGCCGGCGGGACCGGCTGCGAGGGGGCCGGGCCGACGGCCAGGTGGTCGCCGCTGATGAGGTGGTCGAGCAGGACCTTGGCATCGGGTCTGTCCTCCGGTCTTCTGAGCAGACAGGTCCGGAGTGTGTCCCTGAGCGGCTCGGGCACACCGTCGAGGTCGGGTTCGCCGGAGAGGACGCGGGCGATGCGGGCGGCCTGGGTGGGGCCGGGGAAGGCCTCCTTGCCGGTGGCCGCGTAGACCATCACCGACCCCCACGAGAAGACGTCCACGGCCGAGGTGAGCCGCTCCCCCTCCAACTGCTCGGGGGCCATGTAGCCGACCGTGCCGATGATGCCGCTGGCGGTCACGGAGGTGGCCTCCATGGCGCGGGCGATCCCGAAGTCGATCACCCGCGGACCGTCCGGCGCGAGCATGATGTTGTCCGGCTTCAGGTCCCGGTGCACGACCCCCGCCGCATGGATCGCGGCCAGAGCGGTCGCCGTGCTCACCGCGAGGCGCTGGAGCTCCGTGCCGACGCGCGGCCCGCCCTCGGCCACGGCGGCCTGGAGGGTGGGTCCGTCGATGAACTCGGTGGCGATCCACGGCTCCTCGGCGTCCGGCTCCGCGTCCAGGATCGCCGCGATGCAGAAACCGTCCACCCGGCGGGCCTGCTCCACCTCGGTGGTGAAGCGGCGCCGCATCTCGGGATCCCCCACCCAGCTGGCGTGCAGCATCTTCACGGCGGCACGGCTCCCGTCGGGTGCCTCCCCCAGGAACACCTCCCCGAAGCCTCCACGTCCCAACGAGCGCACGAGGCGGTAGTGCCCGGCGGTACGACCCGGGTCGTCCACGGTTGTCCCTCTCCTGTTGTGTCCGCCTGGGTGGCGCGAGTCGGGTCAGACCCCGCAGATCGCGCGCGCCTTCGCCAGGTCGGCGTTGATGCGGGTGACGCCGGCCGTCAGCTGCGGCAGCTGCGCCGCCACCCCGTTCAGTTCCTGGTAGCGCTGGTGGCGGCGCGCGGGACCGCCCGAGACCACCCGGACGGCGAGCCCCGTGCCGATCGCACCGACCAGCCCCAGGAGTCCGAGGACCACCAGCAGGCCGGTCACGGTGTCGCTGACCGAAGCCAGCTCCATCACGAGCCCGGCCGGGAGGCCGAGGATCGCCAACCGGCAGAGCCTCAGCGTGAGCGCCAGCTTCTCCTGGAGGTCCACCTTGCGCCTCAGCCCCTCGTGCTGGGCGCTGACCGTGCTGTGGCGGCCCTCCCAGTGCCTGCGCT
This sequence comes from Nocardiopsis sp. NPDC058631, assembly GCF_042716955.1. Classification (NCBI taxonomy): domain Bacteria; kingdom Bacillati; phylum Actinomycetota; class Actinomycetes; order Streptosporangiales; family Nocardiopsidaceae; genus Nocardiopsis; species Nocardiopsis sp. NPDC058631. The sequence continues at coordinate 20,381 of NZ_JBHXQY010000091.1, forward strand.
GCTCGGACAGGGCCCGCAGCGTGGGCAGGGCGCCGTAGACCACGGCCGCGTACCCGGCGTCGGCGGGCGCGGGCGCGTTCTGGACCCTCCCCCAGAGGATGTCCACCCACTCCCCCACGCCCCGGTCGCCGCCGTCACCGGGTGGCACCAGCCGCTCGGGGTGCAGCAGGAACGCGAGGATCAGGGCGGCGCTGACGCTGACACGCGTCGCACGCCACCCCTCCAGTTCGGAGGTGAGCCGGTCGTGGAAGGCGTTGCCCGCGCGTTCGGCCTCGTCGAGCTGGTCGGCGAGGCGCGCCAGCTCCGCGGAGTCGTTCCCGTGGTGGGACCCCAGGATCCTGAGCACGCTCGGCCGGGCCATGAGCACCATCTCGTTGGCCAGGGGCGCGCCGGTGAGCAGGGGGCGCGGGTCGGTGAACACCTCCCCCAGCTCGGCCACGGTGGCGCCCCGGCCCCGGAAGACCGGCGGCAGGTCGGGCCGCAGCTGGGCGATGAACGAGGCGAGCGCCAGGTTGGCGTCGTTGTCGAGGTGACCGCGGAACAGTGACCGGTCCAGGGTGGTGTCGCCGAGGTCGTCGACGAGCCAGGCGCCCAGGGCGGCGCGCCGGGCCGGGTCCTGGAAGACCTGGACGGCGGGGCCCCAGTTCTGCTGCATGGCCTCCGCGAGGTCGCGCGGGTCGGTGAAGCGGACGCCGTGGAAGTGGTACGGGGGCACCCCGCCCTCCCGGTGCGGCACCGGTGCGAAGGCGCCGGAGGTGCCGGTCACCGGACCCTGGTGGTACGGCGGCGGGTGGTGCGGCGGGGAGGGCGTGCCCGGCGTCGGGTAGGGCGGCGGCCCGTGGGCGCCGGAGACGTGGCCGGTCGCGAACGGCACGGCGGGGGGCGGAGCCAGGCCGGCCGCGTGCGGGCGGGCGGCGTCCGGCGCCATGCGGGTGTAGGCGCGGGTCGGGTCCACGGGGACCTGCGGGGCCACCCTCGTGGGGTCGGTCTGCGGGGGCGTGTCCCCGGCGCCCCCGGCGCCGGCCCACCCCACGCGGGTGCTCTCGTCGGGGGCCGCCCGCGTGCCTCCGACCGCGGGCGCACCGTGGGGCCCCGCCACTCCCGTGGGCACCGGGCCGCCGTTCGCGGGGGCGGAGATCAGCCGGTTGAGGAGGGTGGTGGCGTCGGGTCGCCGGTCGGGGTCCTTGTCCAGGCAGGAGCGGACGATCCCGGCCAGTGGCTCCCGCAGGGCGCCCACGTCGGGTTGTCCGCCCAGGATGCGGGCGATGCGGGCGGCCTGGGTGGGGCCGGGGAAGGCCTCCTTGCCGGTGGCCGCGTAGACCATCACCGACCCCCACGAGAAGACGTCCACGGCCGAGGTGAGCCGGGCCCCCTCCAACTGTTCGGGGGCCATGTAGCCGATCGTCCCGACCACGCCGCTGGCGGTCACCGAGGTGGCCTCCACGGCGCGGGCGATGCCGAAGTCGATCACCCGCGGACCGTCCGGCGCGAGCATGATGTTGTCCGGCTTCAGGTCCCGGTGCACGACCCCCGCCGCATGGATGGCCGCCAGCGCCGTGGCGGTGGAGATCGCCAGCCGCTGCAGCTCCACCCCGCCGCGGGGGCCCTCGTGGGCGACGGCGGCCTGGAGGGTGGGTCCGTCGATGAACTCGGTGGCGATCCACGGCTCCTCGGCGTCCGGGTCGGCGTCCAGGATCGCCGCGATGCAGAAGCCGCTCACGCGGCGGGCCTGCTCCACCTCGGTGGTGAAGCGGCGCCGCATCTCGGGGTCCGTGGCCCAGCTGGCGTGCAGCATCTTGACGGCGGCACGGCTCCCGTCGGGTGCCTCCCCCAGGAACACCTCCCCGAAGCCCCCGCGCCCCAGCGAGCGCACGAGGCGGTAGTGCCCGGCGGTACGGCCGGAGGAACGGCCCGCCCCGGTGCCCCCGCCCTGGTCCTGGAGGTCGTCCACCGTCCAGCCCTCGATTCGTCGTCGTGTTCCCCCTGGGTGGCCCGTGACGGGCACCTGGGAACTATAGCCAGGTTACGGCTGCCCCGAATCCGCTCACAGCCCTGCCCTGTGGGGGCCTGTCCGGCACGTTCTCCCTGTCACCGCGGGGTAGGGCGGACGGGGTCAGCGTGACCTGACGTTACGCGTGTGGTCGCCTCGCTGGATGCGTTCGACCAGATCGTCCGTGAGGGTGCCGTACCCGGTGGCCGCCCACACGCTGCTGTCCGCGGGCATTTCGTAGTACGGAACGGTCCGTCCCCCGTGCTCGGCGGGCAGGACCACGGGGCGCACACGGCTGCGGACGGCCTTGGCGCACTCCTCGCACAACGGGACGCGGATGGTGCGGGTACCGCCGAACTCGCGCCAGGCCGTCACCTTGGTCAGGGTTCCGTGCAGGGGGTTGGCGTAGCAGGGGAGGCGCCGGACGGCGGGCGCCCGCGGGCCCCTGGCGGCGTTGTCGATGGCGTCCTCCGCCATGTCCAGGAGCACGAGCACGCCCACGGCGTCGGGCAGGGTGGCCTTGCCTCCCGCCATCCGGTCGTGGACGACGGCCGCGGCGGAGCGGGCGTCCAGTGCGGTGCGCAGGTGCTGCTGTGCCTTCTCCCTCAGGGTGCTTCCGGACTCCAGGCGGCTCAGGCGCTCTCCGACCTCGATGAGGTCCTGCGCGCCCTGCTCGACCAGGGCGTCCAGTTGTGCGCGCTCGGCGTTGGTGAACGCGGCGTGCTGGGTGATCGCCCGCGAGCGCTGCCTCTCCCGGTTCGCGGAGACGCGCCGGTACAGCGCGTACGAGGGCACCGCCAGCAGGGCCACACCGACGACGACGAGGCCGGCGAACAACCAGTCGGCCACGGCGCCGGGCGGCACGGAGCTCCCGAAGGCTCCGAAGCCGGAGCCCGTGTCGTTGCGCTCCTGGTAGTCGGCGACGGCCTGGTCGTAGGCGGCCTCCGGGTCGCCCGACAGCGCGGCCTCCACCGCCATGTCCAGCTGGACGAGCGCGGAGTCGTCGAAATCGGTGCCATAGGAGGAGGTGAGTGCGGCGTAGTGCGCGGTGAGACCGCCACCGAAGTCCTCGCCGTGGATGTCGTCGTCCACGGCGAGGTAGTGGCCGGAGGCCGCCCCCCTGCGGTCGTGGACCACCGAGAGCAGGGTCCCCACGTCGCCGTTCCAGGTGTCGGCCTCCACCAGGGGGACCGCGATCACGTACAGGTCGAGGTCGGACCCGGTGATGAGTCCGGCGATCCGCTCCTGCTCGGCCTCGGGAATGGCGTTGGCGTAGGCAGGGTCGACGTACACGGGTGACTCGTCCAGGGCGTCGGCGATCTCCTGGGAGCGGTTCTCCGCGGGGGACCCGGCCAGGGGGGACTCGGCCACGGGGGCGTCGCGCACCGTCTGCGCCAGGGCCCCGGACAGGGGGGTCAGTGCCAGCGCCGTACAGGCCAAAGCTGCCACGAACCGCACCGTGTGCCGCGCGGTCGGGAACTCAGCGGGCATTGATCTCCTCCAGGAGTCTCTCGGCCATGCGATCGGGGCTTTCCACCCCGAAGTGGTGCTGGACCCACACGCGGTCGTCCATCGACAGGTATCCCAGCTCCCCGCCCAGGCGGTCCCGGATACGCAGGACCCTCGCGGCCCGCCCCTGCTCGCTCATCCTCGCGCAGGAGGCGCACACGGGCACCTTTCCCTTGACCCCCCGTATCCGTCGGGACGTGGTGGACGGCCCGTGCAGCGGGTTGACCCTGCACGGGGCCCGGCCGACCGACCCCGCGGGGTCGTTCAGGGCGGCCATGACCCGGCGGGAGACGACCACGGCGCCGAGGTGGTCGAGATCGTCCGGACCGTGGTCCATCGCTATCAGGACCGCCTCCGCCTGCGGCATCAGCCTGTCGGGGATCCCGTCCGCCCGACCGGAGTCCAGGAGCGCACGGAGCCCGCGGCTCTCCCGCAGCGCCATACGGCGCAGGGCGCGTAATCTGACCTCCGGGTTCGCGCTCCTCCAGGCCTCGCGGAAGAGCAGCCGTGTCAGGGCCACCAGGCCGACCAGGGACACGAAGGCCAGCGGGCCGAGGAACACCAGCCCGGCGGAGAAGCCCTCGGTGAAGTAGCGCGGCACACGCGGACCCGGGGGGTCGGTGCCGGAGTCCATGAAGTAGGGGACCCCCGTGTGCGCGTCATCGCGCAGGTCGATCCCCTCCAGTGCGTCGAGCGCGGCGTCCAGGGCCAGGGCGGGGCTCGGCTCCTCGATCTCGTGGAGGGCGGACCACAGCTCGTAGTCGGCCACGTTGTCGAGGCCCACCGCGAACCCGGAGACGCGCACCCCCTCCTCCGAGTACCGGTGGCCGGCGACGACGTAGACGGCGTCCTCCCCGCTGACCGAGGCCAGGGCGTGGGCCAGGACCTCGGGATCGCCGCTGAACTCGTCGGTGGGGTCCATGGGCATGACCAGGGCCCGCACCGGCACGGGGGCGTCGCCGAGGCGCTCGGCCGTCGCCGCCAGGCCGTCCAGGGGCAGCGGGGTGCGCGGGTCCGTGTAGAGGGGCTCGGGGTTCTCCGCCAGCGCCCCGGCGATCTGCTCGGTCCTGGTCGTGGACACGACGTAGGGCGGGCTCGCGAACGCCTCCTCCCGGGGGGAGGTGAGCTCCACACCGCCCTCCGGGACGCGGACGACGTACAGGAGCGGGCCGAGGGACACGGCGGCGGCCAGGGCGAGGGTCACCGTCACGGTGCCGGCGACGACCGCGACACCGGTTCCCCCCAGGGCGCCCCGGCGGACGCGGCGCCAGACGAGGTAGCCGCCACCGCCGAGGACGAAGCCGCCGAGCGTTCCGGCGAGGAAACCCGTGTTCCCGGGCCCGTTGTAGCTGGTGGGGTCGAGGTCGTCGACGAACTCCCGCCATCCCTCGGCGAGCTTGTCCCCCATCGAGGGCCCCGCGTACGGGTCCGTGGTCGCGGCGCCTCCGTCCCCGGTGTCGGTCAGGGCCAGGACGAACCTCTCGGCGACCTGGTCGGCGGGGGCGTCGTAGTCGATGTCCGGGTCGGACATGACGGTGTTGCGGGCGTCGTCCACGGGCAGGGAGACGCCGTACGCGGCCGCGTCGAACAGGGAGCTCTCGGGGCGCAGGTGCACGTAGACACCGTCGGCGCCGAGCCGGTCGTGCAGGGCAGGCAGCAGTTCGCCTCCCCACTCGGGCCCGGCCCCGGGGAAGGGGCTGACGACGACGTGGTAGGGCTCGCCCAGAGCGCCGAAGGCCTCGTGGAGGCCGGTTTCGAGGTCCTCCGGGTCGTACAGGCCGGACACGGCCTCGTCCACCACGACGGCGGCGCCCTCGGGCTCGTCGGCCATCAGGTCCGCGTAGTACTCGGCGGAGGTCACGCGCGTCTCGTACACGCTCGCCGCCGCGGAGGGGTCGGGTTCGGCAGCTGCGGGGGACGCCGCGAACGCGAGTACCAGCAGAGCCGGGAGGGTGGCGAGCGCGGTGGGGAGCCGGACTCGGAGACGGGAGGGGCCGGGCATGGGGTGATCATATCGGGGAGTTTCGGTCACACCTCTACCCAGCCCGCACCCGTCCCACCTCGTTCAGGAGGATCTCGGTCATACGAGCGGGGCTGTGCGCACCGAAGCGGTGGCGGATCCGTGCGCGGCGCCCCACGGGGAGGCGACACGGCCGAGGCCCCGCACCGCCTGTGGGC
>NZ_JBHXQY010000092.1:0-25884 GCF_042716955.1 Nocardiopsis sp. NPDC058631
TTTTTTTAATCATCCGCCCACCCCCTATAACTACACCACAAAGACCGTCGGCCGCGTCAGATGTTTATACGCGACCGGGGGCGCCCCGCGCGCGGATGGGGCGGGGCCCGGGGGCCCCGCCCCTTCCGCGTCGTGCGGGCGGCCCTGCCGCCCGCACGCGGTGTCAGCCGGCCTGGATCTCCCCGCCCGTGGGTGCCAGGGTCTCGCCCGAGTAGTACGACGACAGGCGTTCGCTGGCGAAGAACACGTACGACGGGGCGATCTCGTCGGGGTCGGCCGCCCGGCCCATCGGCGCCTGCTTGCCGAACCCCTCGGCGCCCTTCTCCCCGAGCGTGGCCGGGATGAGGGGCGTCCACACCGGCCCGGGGGCCACGCAGTTGACCCGGATGCCCCGCTCCCGGAGCACCTGTGAGAGCGAGACCGACAGGTTCATCACCGCCGACTTGCTCGCCGCGTAGTCGATGAGCGATGTGTTGCCCCGCAACCCGTTGATCGACCCGGTGATGATGATCGAACCGCCGTCGGGGATGTGTTCCAGAGCCTCGCGGACGGTCCAGAACACCCCCAGCACGTTGACGTCGAAGGTGCGGCGCAGCTGTTCCGTGGTCAGGTCGGTGAACTGCTCGACCGGGGTCTGGGTGGCGGCGTGCTCGACCAGGATGTCGATCCCGCCCAGTTCGTCGACCGCGCGGCTGACCAGGTGCGCGCAGAACGACTCGTCGGCCAGGTCGCCGCGCACGGCCACCGCCTTGCGCCCCTCCCTCTGGACCAGGCCCACGGTGTGCTGGGCGTCGGCGTCCTCCTCCTCGCCGAGGTAGCCGAGGACGACGTCGGCACCCTCCTTGGCGAACGCCACGGCGACGGCGCGGCCGATCCCGGAGTCACCGCCCGTGATCAGGGCGCGCCTGCCCTTCAGCAGGCCGCGGCCCTCGTAGTTCCTCATCTCGTCCCTGGGCTGCGGTTGCATCGGTTCGGTCCGCCCCGGGTGCGGCTGGCTCTGTGCAGGAGGTCGGATGTCGGACATGACCTTCTCCCCTCTCGACTCGCGTGGGACCGCCCTACCCGTTCCGTCCACCTTCGACCCGCGAAGCGGGGTTTCGTCGGGACGGGTCTCCCCGGAACCGCCCGGGACGGTGAACACCCCTCCAAGATCGGACCAACCACGTTTCGGGACGTTTCTCCTCGGTCAGTGTCAGGGTGAGTCTCCCCCGGGCTCGGATCTGCTGCCACTACCCAGGACCGGAGGGCTCCCATGGCCGACGACGTACCCGACGAGAAGGACCGCCAGCTCGACCAGGTGAGGACCGATTCGCAGGAACCGCTGACCACGGAGACGGGCATGCGGGTGGGGGACACCGACAACTCCCTCCGCGCGGGCGCCCGCGGCCCCACGCTCCTGGAGGACTTCCACGCGCGGGAGAAGATCACGCACTTCGACCACGAGCGGATCCCCGAACGGGTCGTGCACGCGCGCGGGGCGGGCGCCTACGGACACTTCACACCGTACGAGGACCTGTCCCACCTGACCGCGGCCCACTTCCTCAGCGGCCCCGACGTCACCACCCCGGTCTTCGTCCGGTTCTCCACGGTGGCCGGATCCCGGGGTTCGGCGGACACGGTGCGGGACGTGCGCGGCTTCGCGGTGAAGTTCTACACCGCGCAGGGCAACTACGACCTCGTGGGCAACAACATGCCGGTCTTCTTCATCCAGGACGGCATCAAGTTCCCCGACTTCGTCCACGCGGTCAAACCCGAGCCGCACAACGAGATCCCCCAGGCGCAGTCCGCGCACGACACCCTGTGGGACTTCGTCGGACTTCAGCCCGAGAGCATGCACATGATGATGTGGCTGATGTCGGACCGGGCGATCCCGCGCAGCTACCGGACCATGCAGGGCTTCGGTGTGCACACCTTCCGTTTCGTCAACGCCGAGGGGCGGGGCACCTTCGTCAAGTTCCACTGGAAGCCGCTGCTGGGGACGCACTCCCTGGTGTGGGACGAGGCCCAGCGCATCCAGGGCAAGGACCCCGACTTCAACCGGCGGGACCTGTGGGAGTCCATCGAGCGCGGCCAGTACCCCGAGTGGGAGCTGGGGGTGCAGCTCGTCGCTGAGGAGGACGAGCACGCGTTCGACTTCGACCTGTTGGACGCCACGAAGATCATCCCGGAGGAGCAGGTCCCGGTCCGCCCGGTCGGGAGGCTGGTCCTGGACCGCAACCCGGACAACTTCTTCGCCGAGACCGAGCAGATCGCCTTCCACACGGCGAACGTGGTGCCGGGGATCGACTTCACCAACGACCCGCTGCTCCAGGCCCGCAACTTCTCCTACCTGGACACCCAGCTCCTTCGCCTGGGCGGGTCCAACTTCCAGCAGATCCCCGTCAACCGGCCGGTCAACGAGGTGAGCAACAACCAGAGAGACGGGTTCGCCCAGCACCGTGTGCACCGCGGGCAGACGTCCTACTACCCGAACACCCTGGGCGGGGGCTGCCCCGCACTGGCCGACGAGGGCTTCTACCGCCACTACGCCGAGAAGGTCGAGGGCGAGAAGATCCGGGTCCGCAGCCAGAGCTTCGCCGACCACTACTCCCAGGCCACGCTGTTCTACAACAGCCTCGCCGACTGGGAGCGCGAGCACCTGGAGGCGGGATTCCGCTTCGAGCTGGGCAAGTGTGAGGAACCGGAGGTGCGCCGGCGCGCCGTCGCCAACCTCAACCACGTCGACCACGGGCTGGCGGTCAGGGTGGCCGAGGGGATCGGCGTGGCGCCACCGGAGTCGGAGGGCACGCCCAACCACGGCCGCACCTCCCCGGCGGTCAGTATGGCCAACACCGAGTTCGGCTCCCTGACGGGGCGCCAGATCGCGGTCCTGGTCGCGGACGGGGTGGACGGCGGCGCGGTCCGGGCGTTCCGGGACCGCCTGGTCTCCGAGGGGGCGCTGGTCGAACTCCTCGCGGCGGAGGACGGCACGGTGAGGGCGCAGGACGGGGAACCCGTCACCGTGGACCGGGCCTACACGACCGTCTCCTCCGTGCTCTACGACGCGGTCGTGGTGCCGGGCGGGGCCGCCTCCGCGGAGGCGCTGGCAAAGGACGGTACGGCCGCGCACTTCGTCCTGGAGGCCTACAAGCACCACAAGGCGGTGGCGGCCGTGGGCGGGGGCACACGGCTCCTCGCGGGGCTGCCCCTCCCGGGCGCGGTCTCCGAACCCGCCGAGGGCATGCGCTCCGAACTGGGTGTCGTCGTGTCGCGGGAGGCGGGGGACGACTGCGTCGCCGAGTTCGCGCGGCTGGTCGGAGGACACCGGATCTGGGACCGGCCGACAGCGTCGGTGCCCGCCTGACCAGGGGAGGAGTAGGGCGTCATGCAGGTAGGTTTCAAGCTTTTCGCCGAGGGCTTCGGGCCCCGCGAGATCGTGGAGCAGGCGGTCCGCGCCGAACGGGCCGGGTTCGACTTCGTGGAAATCAGCGACCACTTCCACCCGTGGCTGTACAGCCACGGCCACTCCGGCTTCGTGTGGTCCATGCTGGCCGCCATCGCCGAGCGCACCGACACGATCAAGATGGCCACCGGGGTCACCTGCCCGATCCTGCGCGTGCACCCGGCGATCGTCGCGCAGGCCGCCGCCACCACCGCCCTCCTGTGCGAGGGACGGTTCAGTCTCGGGCTGGGCGCGGGGGAGCGCCTCAACGAGCACGTGGTCGGCCGGGGCTGGCCCAGCGTCACCACCCGCCACGAGATGCTGCGTGAGGCGATCACGATCATCCGCCTGCTGTGGTCCGGGGGCTACCACTCCTACGAGGGGAAGCACCTGGTCCTGGAGGACGCCCGTGTGTTCGACCTCCCGGACGAGCCGCCGCCGATCCTCGTGGCGGCCGGAGGGGAGAAGGCGGCCCTGCTGGCCTCGGAGCTCGGCGACGGGTTGTTCTGCACCGAGCCGGACAAGGTGCTCACCCACGTGTACGGCGAGAACGGCGGCGTCGGACCGCGCTACGGCGAGGTGCCGCTGGCCTGGGCGACCAACGACGGCGACGCGCTGGACTCGGCGCGCGAGATCTTCCGCTTCGGCCTGACGGGGTGGAAGGTGCAGGCCGAGCTGCCCAACCCGGTGAACTTCGAGGCGGCCACCGCCCTGATCGACCGGGACGCGATGCGCGACGCGTTCGGGTACGGGCCGGACCCGGCCCGCCACCTGGCGGCCGTGCGCCAGTTCGCCTCTGCCGGGTTCGACCACCTGTGCCTGGTCAACGCGGGCCCCGACACGGAGGGGTTCTTCACCTTCTTCGAGGAGGAGTTGGCCGGACCCGTCCGGGACATGGGGAGCCAGGCCGACTACGGGGGATGACGTCGGCGACCCCGCCGCACGGCAGCCCGGGAGGGAGGCCGTGCGGCGGTCGGGCGTCCAGGTCGTGTTTTTTTTGCATCCTTGCCGGGCCCGCGTCCACCGGGCTTCCTCCCGCCGCGCCTTCGCGCTCGTGAGGCACGTCCAGGCCGAACGTCGCGCATCGCCTTGCGGGAGATCGCCCGGACGGCCGCTCGCCGACCCGAAAACCCCCAAAGAACACTCCCTACCCGCGCAGGCCGCGCCACCAGCTGAGAAGGCGGTCGAGCAGGTCTCCCTCCAGTGCCTCGTCCTCGCCCGGGTCCGGGGCGGAGGGGTCTCGGTGGCCCTCCCCGCGCGAGGACGCAGGCTCGCCCGCGACGGCGGCCGGATCCAGCGTGGAGGGCTCGCCCGGGGCGAAGGAGACCGGCAGCGCGCGCAGTCCGCGCAGGAACGGTGACGGCATCCAGCACAGCTCCTCGGGGTCCACCGCGAGCTGCATCCCGCTGAGCCTCTCGTGCAGGGTGGTGACGGCCGTCGCCGCGATCATCTTGGCCAGCTCGCGGGCCGGGCAGGCGTGCGGCCCCGCGCCGAACATCAGGTGGGCGCGGCTGCCGCTCGCCACACCCGTCCCGTCGTCGTCCGCCCGCCGCACGGCCGGGTCGCGGTGGGCGGAGTCGAACCCGATCAGCAGGGCGTCGCCCGCGCGGACCTCGGCGCTGCCGATGAGTATGTCCTGGAGGGCGAAGCGCGCGGGCAGGATCTGGAAGGGCGTGTCCGTCCACATGACGTGGTCCAGCAGCTCCTGTACCGGCAGCCTGGCGTCGGTGTACGCCCCGCGGATGCGGTTGTCCGAGAGCAGGGTGCGCAGCGTGTTTCCGATGAGGTGCGTGGTCGGCTGGTGGCTGGCGCTGTTGATGAGTGCCGCCTGGTGGGCGACCTCGTGCCCGCTCAGCCCGGCCGGGTGCTCCAGCATCCAGGACACCAGGTCCGGGCCGGGGCGCTCGCGCTTGCGGTCGACCAGCCCCGAGAAGTACTGGTGGACCCGGGCGATGGCGTCCTCGCCCCGCTTGGCGTCCTCGTCGAAGATGATGGCGGTGAGGTCGCCGAGCATGTGCCCGTAGCTGTCGGAGAGCCCGTACAGCCGGTTGACCACCAGGACCGGGAGCGGGTTGGCGTACTGGGCGACGAGATCGGCTCTGCCCTCGGCGACGAAGCCGTCGATCAGCTCCTCGCAGAGCTGCCGGACCATGCGCGAGGTGGCGGCCATGTCCACCCGGGCCAGGGCGTCCACGACGGCGCCGCGCAGCCGTGTGTGCTCGGCGCCGTCCGCGTAGAGGACGTTGGGGCGCCAGGACAGGGCGGGGCGGCCGGAGGCGAGGTCGACGCGGCCCTCGACCACCTCGCGCCACCGGCGCGTGTCGCGCGCGAACATGTGCGGGTTCTGGAGGACCGTGAGGTTCTCGTGGTAGCCCAGCAGCAGCCAGGCCCGTACCCCGGTCTCCAGTTCCACGGGCGCGACGGCTCCGTGTCGCTCGCGCAGGGCGGCCCAGAGCTCGTCGCGTCCGGCGTCGGGGGTGGTCCCGTACAGGCGGGTGATATCGGCCGGGCAGCCGCGGGGCGCCGTGAAGGCGGGTGTGCCGGACTGGGCGGTTTCGTCGCCGGGTTGGATGGTCGTCATCAGGGGTGCGGTACCCGGGGGTCACGGGGGCCGCTTCCCTCCCTTCGAGGAGACGTCGTGTTTCTGTGGTGTCGGGGGAGGGGGAGCGGGGAGCCACCTCGTCCTCAGGCGGGAAAGGCGGGTCGTTGACGGGTGCCGGGACCTCGTTTCCCAGCGGCCGGGCGGCCGGGGGAGCCGCGATCCTGGTCGTGGCATTCTAGGAGGGTAATAGATCTGTTTTCAACACCCTCAGAAAAATGCGCGGATCGGGACTTTAAGCTCCCGGATAAAACGGCCAGAAGGCACAAATGTAATTTAAGCGTCAGTCAAGCTTTTTCGGTGGCACGCAGGGGTTTCGTGCCGTACCGAAGCCGGTCCGCGGCCCCATCATGCCACGGCGCGCGGACAGTTCCCGAAGCCCCTCGGAAGGACCCTTGAAAGGGCATCCGGGGGAGTGTCGGAACCCCCCGTTTTGTCACCCTGGTTCCGTAGTGTTCTCCATGTGAGCGATCGATGGAGTACCGACGACGTATGGGCACTGGCGCCGGACCCCTCCTCCCGGAAGGCCGCCCTCAAGGTGGCCAAGGACGGGTCCTGGCCGGAGCGCGGAGTGGTCGCCGCCCCCTCCGGCGGCGCCTCCGCGGTGTGGGGCGAGTGCAAGGGCAGCGGATCCAAGCCCTACCTCGCCGCCGTCCACCTGGACGGGGACGGCGGCCCCGCCTACAAGTGCAGCTGCCCCAGCCGCAAGATCCCCTGCAAGCACGCCCTGGCCCTGCTCGCGCTGTGGGCTCAGGACGACGTGGCGACCCGGGAGGAGAAGCCCGAGTGGGTCGGCGCGTGGCTCAACGGCCGCGCGGCCCGACGTGCACGCGCGGAGAGCGGAACACCCGCCGATCCGGCCAAGGCCGCCGCCACCCTCCAGAAGAAGGAGAAGGCCGTCGCCGCGGGGCTGGAGGAGCTTCAGACCTGGCTGTACGACCAGGTCGAGGCCGGCCTGGCCGAGGCGCCCAAACACGGCTACGCCCACTGGGACCGCATGGCCAGGCGCCTCATGGACGCCAAGGCCCGCGGCGCCCACACCCTCGTGTCCCAGCTGCCCGCCGCAGCCCGGGGGGACCGCTGGCCCGAGCGCATGCTCGAACAGCTCGGCCTCCTCCACCTGCTGGTCAGCGGTTACCGGGCCGGGGACGCCCTGGGAGAACGCACCCGGGGGGCCGCCCGCGCCCGGATCGGCATCGTCACCAGCGCCGACGAGGTCCTCGCGGGCGGCGAGCGCGTACGCGACACCTGGCGGGTCCTGGGCCTGCGCGACATCGACACCCCGGAGGGGGACATGCGCGCCCGCCGGGTGTGGCTGCGGGGCACGGGGACCGGACGCACCGCCCTGTCCCTGAGCTTCGCCCGCACCGGACAGGCCCCCGCCACCGCCTTCCGGGTCGGTACCGAGGTCACCGCCGAGCTCGCGTTCCACCCCGACGGCCACCGCGTCGTCCCCGTGGGCGACGGCGGCGCCGGCCAGGCACCGCCGCCCGAGGGCGGTACGGTCGTCGAGGCCCTCGACTCCTTCGCCGCCGTCCTGGCCGAGGACCCTTGGCAGGACGCCTGGCCGGTCGTGCTCGACCGCGTCGCCCCCGCCCACCCGGACGGGTCCGCGAACGGCACCCGGTGGCACCTCGTCGACCCGACCGGCGCCGCGCTCCCCCTGGCCGACACCGACCCCTGGCGCCTCCTCGCGGTCACCGGAGGCCACCCGGCCACCGTCGCCGCCGAGTGGTCGCCCGCCCACGGGCTCACACCCCTCACGGTGTGGGACCGCAACGGAAAGGCGGTCTCCCTGTGACCGGCACGACCGAACCCCTCGACCCGCTGGCCTCCGTCACCGCCACCGACTCCTGGGACCGCCTGGTCTCGGCAGCCCTGGTCGGCACCTCCCGCCGTTCCGTCCCCGACACCCCCGACCTGCCCGCCACCCCCGCCACCGAGGACGCCGCCGCCCTCCTGGACCGCGCCGCCCTGGCGGCCGTCCGACGCGCCGCCGGCCACACCCCGGCCACCGCGACCCCCGTCACCCCCGACGGTTCCGACGAGCTCCCCGAGGTGGGGGACGCCGCCACCCACCGGTTGGACCGCATCCTCGCCGGACGGACCGAACTCCTCCCCGAATGGCTGGAACTGGCCGCAGCCCGGGGCAGGCGGGCCGCCCACTCCAGCCTCCCCGCACTCCTCGACCAGGGGGCGCGCGAGACCCGGATCCGACCCGCGCTCGCCGCGGTCGTCGGCGGGCGCGGCCACTGGCTCGCCCGGTTCAACACCTCGTGGGCGTACATACGGGGCGAGTCCGTCCCGGGCGACCGGTTCGACCAGGGCGAATGGGAGCAGGGGACCCCCGTCCGGCGCCGACGTACCCTCGCCGCACTGCGCGCCGCCGACCCCGACGCCGCCCGCGCGCTCCTCCAGCAGGTGTGGCCCGACCTGGCCAAGGCCGAGCTCCGCCGCCGCCTCCTGGAGGCACTGGAGACCGGGCTCGGCCCCGCCGACGAGGAGTTCCTCGAACTCGCCCTGGACGACCGGGGGGCCAACGTGCGCGGCCTCGCCCTGTCGCTCCTGACCCGGCTGCCCGACAGCGCCCACGCCCACCGCCTGCGCGGCCACGTCCGCGAGCACGCGTCGGCGGGGGAGGACGGCGCGCTGCGGGTGGAGACCGTCCACACGCGCCGCGCCGACATCCACCGCGACCTCGCTCTCGCGGCGCCCCAGAGCCGCGCCGAGACCGCCAACGAACGGTCCGGGCGCCTGTGGGCACTCGTCACCCACGCCCCGCTGGACGTGTGGCCCGACCTGCTCGGCACCGACCCCGCCGGAGTCCTCGCCGCCGCCACCGCCTCCGGTGACGCCGACCTCGGCGACGCCTTCGTCAACGCGGTCGCCGTCCAGGAGGACGTCCGGTGGGCGAGGGTCGTCCTGGAGACGGTCGGCCTCCGGATCACCCGCCGTTCCCACGCCCACGCCAACGGGTCGTTCCAGCTGGAGAAGCTTTTGGACCTGCTGCCCGTCGAGGAGCGCTGCGCGCGCGTGCGTGACGTCCTCGACACCGGTGTGGGGCTGGAGCACTGCGGTGAGATGCTGCGCGCCACCCGGGGACCCTGGACCACCGCCCTGTCCGAGTGGACCGTCCAGCGCCTGCACCAGCCGGGGCGCGCACGCGACTCCTTCGGCTACCGGGAGATCTGCGACGCCGCCGCCGAGCACATGCCGCCCCAACACCTCGCGGACCTGCGCGAAGAAGCACCGTTCGAGCACACCGCGGACGCCTACCTCCGGCTTCGGGGGACCCTCCGATTCCGGCTCGACATGTACAAGGAGCTCTAGTTGACCACCTCCGCCATCAGCACCGACGTGGCCCAGGCCATCCGCCCGCACGCCGAGCAGACCTACGCCGCCGAACTGGAGGCGCTGGCCAAGGCCGACGACCGCGGGCGCCCCCCGGGCTGGCACCTGTCCCCGTGGGCGGTCACCCAGTACCTGCTGGGCACCACCCTGGACGACGGCACCGAGATCACCGCCAAGTACATCGGCTCGCGCCGGATCGTCGAGGTCGCCGTCGCCACCCTGGCCACCGACCGCGCGCTGCTGCTCCTCGGTGTCCCCGGAACGGCCAAGACGTGGCTGTCCGAACACCTGGCCGCCGCGATCTCCGGCGACTCCACCCTCCTCGTCCAGGGCACCGCCGGGACCTCCGAGGAGGCCGTCCGCTACGGCTGGAACTACGCGCGGCTGCTCGCCGAGGGCCCCTCCGAGGCCGCCCTCGTGCCCAGCCCCGTGATGACCGCCATGGCGCGCGGCTCCATCGGCCGCATCGAGGAGCTCACCCGCATGCCCTCCGACGTGCAGGACGGCCTCATCACCGTGCTGTCGGAGAAGGCACTGCCGGTCGCCGAGCTCGGCATCGAGGTGCAGGCCCAGCGCGGGTTCAACATCATCGCCACCGCCAACGACCGGGACCGCGGCGTCAACGACCTGTCCAGCGCGCTGCGCCGCCGGTTCAACACGGTGGTGCTGCCCGTGCCGGACAGCGCCGAGGACGAGATCCGCATCGTGACCCAGCGGGTGGAACAGCTGGGCCGGGCGCTGGAACTGCCCGAGGTGCCCACCAGCCTCACCGAGATCCAGCGGGTCGTCACGGTCTTCCGCGAACTGCGCTCCGGGGTCACCGAGGACAACGGCACCAAGGTCAAGTCGCCCAGCGGCACCCTGAGCACCGCCGAGGCCATCTCGGTGATCACCAACGGCATCGCGCTGGCCGCGCACTTCGGCGACGGCCAGCTCCGCTCCGCCGACGTCGCCGCGGGCATCCAGGGCGCCGTCGTCCAGGACCGCGTGTCCGACGGCGTGGTGTGGCGCGAGTACCTGGAGACCGTCGCGCGCGGCCGCGACGGCTGGGGCGAGTTCTACCGAGCCTGCCGCGAGGTGGGCGCCTGATGGGCCGTCCCCGACTGGACACGAGCGGGCTGCACGTCCTGGGCGTGCGGCACCACGGCCCGGGCTCGGCCCGGGCCGTCCGGGCGGCCCTGGAGGAGATCAAGCCCGATGCCGTGCTGATCGAGGGGCCGCCGGAGGCGGACGCGCTCACCGCGCTCGTGGGCGAGCTCGAACCGCCCGTGGCGCTGCTGGCGTACCTGACCGACACCCCTGCCGGGAACACCGCGAGGGCGCGGGAGAGCAAGGGAGGAACCGCGGCCGAAGGCCGACGGTTGAGGGTGGCGGAGGGCGAGGGGTGGGCGTTCTGGCCGTTCGCGAGCTTCTCCCCCGAGTGGGAGGCCCTGCGCTACGCCGTGGCCAACGACGTGCCCGTGCGCTTCTGTGACCTGCCCGCCGCGCACACCCTCGCGGAGCGCGTCGCCGAGGCCGAGGAGCGGCGTGCGGCACAGGAGCGCCGCGAGGCGGCCGAGGACGACGGCGCGGACGAGGACGCGGCCGAGGACGAGGAGCGGGACGAGGCAGCCGACACGTCCGGGGGACCGGACGCACAGGACGGCCAGGCCGAGGGCACCGAGGTCGAGGAGACCGTGGGGGCACCGGAACGGGTCCGGCTGGACCCGCTCGGCGTCCTCGCCGAGGCCGCGGGCTACGACGACGCCGAACGCTGGTGGGACGACGTCGTCGAGCAGCGCGGCGACGGGGAGCCGTCCCCGTTCCCCGCGATCGCCGACGCCATGGCCGCCGTCCGCGCCGAGTCGGGCCCCGAGGAGCCGCGCAACGCCCGCAGGGAGGCGTACATGCGCCAGACCCTGCGCGCCACCCTCAAACAGGGGCACGAACGCGTCGCCGTGGTCTGCGGTGCCTGGCACGCCCCCGCCCTGCGCGACCTGGCCGACTACTCGATCAAGGACGACACCGCCCTGCTCAAGGGCCTGCCCAAGGCCAAGGTCACCGCGACCTGGGTGCCGTGGACCCACGGCCGGCTGGCCTCCGCCAGCGGCTACGGCGCGGGCGTGTCCGCGCCCGGCTGGTACCACCACCTGTTCACCGTCGCGGACCGGCCGGTGCACCGGTGGCTCACCGACGCCGCCCGCATGCTGCGCGACGAGGGGCAGGGCGTGTCGTCCTCGCACGTCATCGAGGGGGTGCGGCTCGCCGAGACCCTCGCCGTGCTGCGCGGCCGCCCCCTCGCCGGGCTCGACGAGGTGTCCGAGGCGCTCACCGCCGTCCTCTGCGAGGGGGAGCCCACCCGGGCCGCCCTCGTCCACCACCGCATGGCGATCGGTGAGCGGATGGGCTCGGTCCCGCCGTCCACGCCCATGGTCCCGCTCCAGCGCGACCTCGTCGCCGCCCAGAAGCGGCTGCGGCTCAAACCGGAGCCCTTCGACCGCGACGTCGACCTCGACCTGCGCAAGGACAACGAGCGCGAACGCGGCGTGCTCCTGCACCGCCTGCGGATGCTCGGCGTCGAGTGGGGTGTTCCGCGCACGCCCGACGGAGGGCACAAGGGGACGTTCCGGGAGTCGTGGCGGCTGCGCTGGGAACCCGACATGGACGTGGCGCTGATCGAGGCCAGCCGGTGGGGGACCACGGTGGCGTCGGCCGCAGCCGCCAGGGCGGTCGAACTCGCGGCCGGGGCGACGCTGCCGGAGCTGACCTCGCTCACCGAGAAGTGCCTGTTCGCGGAGCTGGGCGAGGCCCTGCCCCGGGTCCTGGCACTGCTCACCGACCGGGCGGCCACCGACAACGACGTCACCCACCTGATGGGGGCGCTGCCGCCGCTGGCCCGGTCGGCCCGCTACGGCGACGTGCGCGGTACCGACGGCGGGCACCTGCGCACCGTCGCGGAGCAGATCCTGCGGCGCGTCTGCGTCGGGCTGGCCCCGGCCGCGCACGGTCTGGACGACGACGCGGCGGAGCGGTTCGTCACGCGGATCGACGAGACGCACACGGCCGCGACCCTGCTCGGCGGGGAGGGCGAGGCCGCCTGGACGGCGACCCTCGTGACCCTGGCGAAGCGGGACACCCTGCCCGGCCGGATCGCCGGCAGGATCAACCGGATGCTCTCGGACGCCGGTCTGGTGGACGGCGACGAGCTGCGCCGCCGGCTCGGGCTGGCGATGTCGCCGGGCGCCGAACCGGCGACGGCCGCCGCCTGGCTGGAGGGGTTCCTCCGGGGCAGCGGGCTGATCCTGGTGCACGACGACCGGTTGCTGGGGCTCATCGACACCTGGCTGCTCGGCCTGCCCGAAGAGCGTTTCACCGTCGTACTCCCGCTGCTGCGGCGCACCTTCGGCTCCTTCCAGGGGCCCGAACGCAGGGAGATCGGCGCGGCTGCCGCCCGCATCGGCAGGGCGGCCCCGGCCGCCGACCCCGCGGCGGTCCGCGTGGACGTGGACGTCGAACGGGCCGCCCCCGCCCTGGCCACGGCCCTGGCCATCCTCACCACCGGAAGGAGCCACACGTGAGCGTCACGGATGAGCGGGAGCGCCGCTGGCGGCTGGTCCTCGGCCGCGAGGCGCAGTGCGCGGGCGGGCTGAGCACCGCCGACCAGGGCATGGACGGCGCACTGGAGGCCCTGTACAACCGGGGCGACGGGGGCTCCGGGGCGGGTTCCGGCGGCGGACAGCGCAGCGCCGGGTTGGGAGGCTCGGCACCACGGGTCGCCCGGTGGCTGGGCGACATCCGGGAGTACTTCCCCACCTCCGTCGTGCAGGTGATGCAGAAGGACGCCATGGACCGGCTGGGCCTGCACCAGCTGCTCCTGGAACCGGAGATGATGGAGGCCGTCGAACCGGACGTGCACCTGGTGGGGACACTGCTGTCACTCAACCGGGTGATGCCCGACAAGGCGCGCGAGTCCGCCCGCGCCGTGGTGCGCCGGGTGGTCGACGACCTGGAGCGGCGGGTGGCGCAGAAGACCCGCTCCCTGGTGCAGGGGGCGATCGACCGGTCGGCGCGCACGCACCGGCCGCGCCGGGTGGCCGACATCGACTGGAACGCCACGATCCGCCGCAACCTGGCCAACTACCTGCCCGAGCACAACACGATCGTGCCGGAGACCCTGGTCGGGTACGGGCGCCGCAGCCGGGGGGTGCAGAAGGACGTCGTCCTGGCGATCGACCAGAGCGGGTCGATGGCGTCCTCGGTGGTGTACGCGAGCGTCTTCGGCGCCGTCCTGGCGTCCATGAGCACCCTGCGCACGTCGTTGGTCGTGTTCGACACCGCCGTGGTGGACCTGACCGAACAGCTCACCGACCCGGTGGAGGTCCTGTTCGGCACCCAGCTCGGCGGGGGCACGCACATCAACAAGGCGATCGCGTACTGCCAGGGGCTGATCACCAAGCCAACGGACTCGATCTTCGTGCTGATCAGCGACCTGTACGAGGGCGGTGTCCGAGCGGAGATGTTGAAGAGGGTGGCCGCCATGCAGGCCGCCGGGGTCCAGGTGGTCGTGCTGCTGGCCCTGTCGGACGAGGGCGCGCCGTTCTACGATCGCGAGAACGCGTCGGCGCTCGCCGAGATGGGCGTCCCGGCGTTCGCCTGCACGCCGGACGTGTTCCCGGAACTGATGGCGGCCGCGATCCAGGGACAACCCCTCACGTCCTGGGTAGAGAAACACCGGGACACCTGATCCGGGCGGGCGGGGCCGTGGCGGTCCCCGCCCGCCTGTTGTTCCTCGGGGTGTGCGCCGTCGCCTGGCGCGGATCGACCAGAACCGACCCCGCGAGAACGTGTCAACGATCTCCGGGAAGGGCGCTGTCACCGGCCGCCCCAGCGCCTGACCGGGAAGCACGCCGCGCCTGGAAAATCCATCGGAGCGGTCTCACAGGCCGGTCGAATGGCAGTTGTCCGCGGAAGCGAGGTTGGCCGGGTTCGGCCATTGTTCAACGAGGGCTCTTGTGTTGCGCAACCCCATGTATCACGATCATGGTTGATATGCGAATATTCGGAGGTGGCGTACGCATCACCCCGAAGAAGACCATGGTTCCCTTTCCTTTCCCTTTCCGTCCTGATCATGGCCCCGGGCATCCGCTGAAGTCTTGTCCCCGCACACCCACGTTTCTCCTGGCGGAGTAGGTGTCTTCGCATCCCAGGAGGGGGTGCCGAGTTACCCCCAGGGCGCCGGCGGGGAGCGGTGGACCCGGTCCTAAGGGGTGACGACGACGAGCCGGCAACGTATGTACGGGATCGACACCTCGCCTGGCCAGAGTGGATCTCCCCCCGTTGTGTGGTTGGTTCCCATGCCTGGGGTCCGTGCGGAGGAATCGATATGAACCGAGGCACGCGCCTATCACGCGAGCTTCTGGAGAACCATAGGAATTTGCTGAACTGAAGAAATGGATGACATGTGCAGGAAATGGGCGGGTCTGCTGGTTCTGGCCGCACCGGCGATCTTCCTCGTGGGTTGCGGGACGACCGATGCGGGAAGCGGAACGGTCTCGGGAGTCGTCTCTGATGCCCAGGGGGACCCGGCTGCGGGGTGCTCGGTCTCCGCGGAACCCACTTCCCACCCGCGCCCGGCAATGAACGAGCGGGGGTACGGCACCGACGACGAGGGATGGTTTTTCATGGTGTTGCCCTCCGCCACCTACACCATGAGAGTCCTGTGCCATGGAGGGGAGGGGGAGACCTCCACCGTCCGAATCGAAGAAGAAGTCACGGATGTGGTCGTGACCGACGACGCGGAGGTCACCGTGAACTTCCAGGGCTGACGCCGATGCCCGATCAGCGCTCGCCCAGGTCGGTCCGGCTCGCGTTTCCGGGGGAAACACCAGAGTTCTCAAGACGGAACACCTCAGCACCTCTCAGCCACCTCGGGCCGGTGACGCTGTGCATCCTGGGGGCGCTGAACCGAGCTCGCTCCTGGGCCGGGCCGAGGGGATCGGCCTTCGCGGATCTGGAAGTGCCTCGCACACGCTGAAGCGGGGTGTGGCAACCACCACTGGTCCCCGAGGTGGAGCGGCCCTTCGCGGTACCGGGGTCGGCGAGCTTTCGTCGTCCTTGCTCGCGGCAAAGTATTCCTGTACATCATTCGTTTGCTGGAATACTCTTGGGTCGTTGAGCCACGCCCAACGAGGAGGCCTCTTGGAGTTCACGCAGGTTCGCGGAGATTGTGAAGAGGACAACTGTCCTGCCGTCTACGCGACGGACCGAGGCACGTTCATGGTCCAGGGGTACGTCATCACCGATCAGGGCACCTTGCGTGAGCTTGGTCTTCCCCCTGGTGAGTCCGTCGTGGAGGTGCCCGCCGACCTGTTGAAGGGAATCCATGTCCACTCTCACGAGTGAGAAGTTCGGTGCCCTGTTCGACGGGGCGACACAGAGCATCTTTCGCCTGGAAACCCTGCCCGTCTACAACCCCGAATCCGAAGCTTCGGTACTCAAGGCCTACCTCGACGGTGAACCCTGCCCGCTGGAGGGTGTGACCACGTCTTACATGAAGCGGGTTGCTGACCAGTCGGCCCGCGGTATAAGGCGCTTCCGCGTGCACGTCGTGCAGAGCCCTCTCACGGACTACCTCCGTTGTGAGATGGAGTGGGGCTACATGAGAAACTCCGGCGCCGGCGAGGAGATCTTCGTCCTCGACACGACGGAGCACGGTCGCCCCGAAGCCCTGATCGATGAGGACTTCTGGTTCTTCGATGAGACCGGCGTCGTGCGCATGCACTACCGGGAGGACGGCGAGTTCCGGCATCCGGAGCTTGTGGTTGCTCCGGACCTGGATCACTACCGTGCCCAGCGTGATCTCGCTATGGAGCAGGCCGTACCCTTCAACGAGTATTGGAGTGCGCATCCGCAGTACCACCGGGGCTGATGGTCATACCTGAGTCGTTCGAACGGGACCGTGCGGAGCTGGCGGAGAGTATTCGCCAGCTCCGCACGGCTTCTGGCATGTCCGGGACCGTTGCGGCTGAGAGGTTGGGGTGGAGCCAGTCGAAGGTCTCCAAGATCGAGACCGGCAGTGCCACGCCCTCCCGCGAGGATGTCCGGCTCCTCCTCGACCTGTACCAGCCGCCGACTGACAGGCGTGGGGAGCTGGAAACCCGAGCTGAGGCACTGAATGACCGCTACAGGTCTCTGCGCATGCTGCGTAAGCGCGGCCTCCACCGGCTGCAAGAGGAAGTCGGCCAGAAGGCTCGGCGCACCGTTCTCACGAGGGTGTTCCAACCCACGATGATCCCAGGTCTGCTGCAGACACCGGAATATGCACGTGCGGTGTTCAGCCAGCCTCTGTCGATGGCTGGAACTGACGTCGCACAAGCGGTACGCGCGCGTCTGGATCGTCAAGCTGTCCTCTTCGATGCGGAGAAAAACTTCCACTTCGTGATCACGGAGGCAGCGTTGAGGTGGAGGATGGGCGGCACGGCAACGATGGCGGCTCAAGCGGATCGGATCGCGAACCTCTCCACGCTCGGCAACGTCAGACTCGGTCTGTTGCCGTGGACGGTCTCCGTCCCACAAGTCCCCATCAACGCTTTCACGATGCGAGATGAGCGCGAGGTGTCCGTGGAGAGCTTCACGACCCACCGGTCGATCTCGGAGCCCCGGGATGTCCGGTTCCACCTGGAGGTCTTCCAGTTGTTCGCGGACGCCGCGATCTACGGCGACGAGGCGCGCGCCTTCCTCGCGGAACTGACGCGCGAGCACGCCTGACCCCTGCCTCTTTCCTGGCTCCCCTTCGGGCTCCCTCGCTTCGTAGACATAGAAGTATTCCTTGATGTGATTAGTTTCTTGGAATAGTCTTTTGCTTGGTTCCGCTGACCACGAAGCGCGGAGGAGCGACCCTCGTGAGCATCACGACTCTGACCGAGAAGGGAGCCCGTATGGCCGACGAACCCGGCCCTGGGGACCTGGAGGCGCTCGTACCCGCAGCCTGGGGAGAGGTGTTCCGGCGGGTCCCCCGGGAGTTCTTCATCCCGGACGCCGTCCATGCCGGTCCTATGGGCGACGAACCGTCGTACTGGGTGGACCGCACCGAGGATCCCGAGCGGTGGCGGGCCGCCGTCTACGCGGACACGACCCTGCTCACCCAGATCGCGGACGGGGAGGTGGGGCTGTCCGAGGACACGGTGCGCACCGGTGCGCCGAGCAGTTCGAGCACCGCGCCCAGCCTGGTCGGGGAGTTCCTCGACCTGCTCGATCCCTACCCGGGCGACCGGGTGTTGGAGGTGGGCACCGGGACCGGGTGGACCGCCGCGTTGCTCTCCGAACGCCTGGGAGCGGACAGCGTCACTTCGGTCGAGGTGGACGAGCGGGTCTCCAAGAGCGCGGCCGGCCACCTGGAGATCTCCGGTCACCGGCCGCGCCTGGTGGTGGGCGACGGGCTCGCCGGGTTCCCCGACGGGGCTCCCTACGACCGCGTGCACGTGACGTGCGCCGTGCGCGAGGTGCCGTTGGCCTGGGTGGAGCAGACCCGGCCCGGGGGAGTGATCGTCGCTCCGTGGTCACCCGTGCAGGTCCGGGGCCACAAGCTCAGGCTCACGGCCACCGGTGACCGGGCGATCGGGCGGCTCCACGGCGGGACGGCGTTCATGATGGCGCGCTCCCAGCGCCCGGGATACGCCTCTCTGGAGGAGGCGCCCCGTGAGTCGGAGGCACGGCTGGACCCGATGAGGGTGACCAGCGCGGGACCGGGGCTGGAGTTGGTGGTGGTCGCCCTGTTGCCCCGGGTCGTGGTGAACGGACTGGGCGAGGGTTCTCGGGTCGGGTTGCACGATCCGGTGACGGGCGCGTACGCCCTGGCGATTCGCCCGGAGGACGGGGGCGCGGCGGAGGTCACCGAGTACGGGCCGCGTGATCTGTGGTCGGAGATGGAGGCGGCCTACCTGGCCTGGGTGGGTCTGGGTGAGCCGGAGCTGGAGCGGTTCGGGCTCACCGTGGACGCCGAAGGTCAGCAGGTGTGGTTGGACCAGCCGCGCAACCGGGTGCGGTGAGGAAGGAGATCCCTCTGGGTGACCACCGCAAAGAGGTGAACTGCTCCACTTGCTGTGGCAGGAAGACGATCGATTACTCCAAGGACGGCGAAGTCATACAGATACCGTGCCCGGTCTGCAACTGGACGGGCAAGCAGCCGTAGGACACCGGCCAGGCGGCGCCCTGGTCGGCTCCCGGAAGTCCGAAGGGTCGTGCCCGGTGGCGCGGCCCTTCGGTGCCGGTTCAGTTGTCGGCCGCAGAGCTGTAGGACGACGTGCGGAACTCCGGATCAACGGAGCTCACCAGTGCAGACCTGCCACCTTCTCGGTGATCAGAGCTCGGCAGTCCGAGCCGGGAACCTGGTGGCCCGGTGGGCACGGCTTCTTTCCGCGTATGCCCAGTGGGGACCGTATGGGTTGGCTACGGTGTCCCCTGGCGCGGTGTTGGCGGCGCCCGGACCGGGAACGCCGCCCTGACGCGGTGGTAGGGCATGATGGGCGCGAAAGGAAGGTGGGCGGTATGGACGACATCAGGTTCACCATGGGCGTGCTCAACGTCTCCGACGCCGCCCGCTACCTGGGGACCAAACGCACGACCCTCAGCGGTTGGGCACACGGTCGCGACGACGCCCCGCCTCTGGTGCACGCGTTGCCGAGTTCTCCCGACCGGCTCACCGCGACAATGCCGTTCATCGCCCTCGCGGAGGCGCATGTCCTCCGTGCGCTGCACGATGCGGGGGTGCGCCCGCAGCGTATCCAGCCCGCGCTCCAGCGCCTGAGGGAGGAGTTCGGGCCGCACGCCCTGGTGGCCCGGGAGCTGGCGACCGACGGTGTGGACGTGCTGTGGGACTTCTCCCGGACACCGGGCGGCGAGGGCATCATCGAAGGCCGTACGGGACAGGGCGTCCTGCGCGAGATCGTCCAGGACTATCTGAGATACATCACATGGGTCGACGACAAATACCCGGAGCAGCTTCGGCTGATGACCTCCGAGCCCTACCGGGTCGTGATCGATCCGCACAGGTTCTTCGGACAGCCCTTCTTCGAGGAGTCGGGTGTTCGGGTGGCCGACGTGGCGAGAATGCTCCAGGCCGACGAGGAGCCCGAGGTGGTCGCCGATGAGTTCGGAATCGGCCTCGACACCGTCCGGACCGCCGCACGCATCGCTCTGGGCCAGGCCGCCTGAGTTCTACATGGACGAGAACGTGGCGGGCCGGGCAGCCCGCCGCTGTCTGGTGGACCTCGGTTACGTCGTTCACACACCACCCGACCTGTACGGGAGCTGGGACGCTGCTCGGGGTGCAAGCGACGAGGACTGGCTCGGCAAGCTCGCCACCCGAGACTGGGCGGCGGTGAGCAGGGACGAGCACATCCTTCAGCGCCCAGCGGAGTTGATGGCCTACAAGGCCGCCAAGATCCACATGTTCCTTTTGCCCAACAACGTCCGGCGCGACGAGCTCATCGTCCTGCTGCACGGCAACCTCGGGGATATCTGCACACGGGCCGTCGAACGCGTTCCCGGGGTCTGGCGCGTGACCCGCTCCGGGCTGGACCCGCTGTGAACGGTGCGGGCACCGACCGTTCATAGCACCTGTTCGGGAAGAACACCGCCCGGATGAGTAGCACACCGAGGTCTGACCGGTTGCCGGAACCGCGGCTGATCAGAGCCCTGGGACCTGGTGCCCGGGCGCCCCGCCCCTCGTGCTCGGGCGGGTGCGGGGCGCGAGAAAGCCGGTCAGCCGAGGTCTGCCTCGGCGGTGCTGAGGAAGGCTCGCCACTCACCGGGGCCGAAGGCGAGGGTGCCCTGGTCACGATTCTGGGTGTCGCGAACACTGGTGGTTGAGCCCTCGGAGACCTCTACACAGTTGTTGGCCCCAGAGCTGTAGGACGACTTGTGGAACGACGTCGGCGTGTGCGCTACCTCCACACAGTCACCTTGGGATCCGCTGTAACTGGATTTGAACCAACCCGCTTTAGGGACGATCTGGTGCATCTCATTCCTCTCGTCGATGGCCTTGCACGATGCGTTCAAGCAGGTCGCGAGTAGGGCGCCCCTCATCAAGAGAAGCCGCGCGAAGCCGGTTGAAGATCGTCGTGTATTCGGCCAGATCCTCGGGGTCTGTGAAAAACATGCTTGTTGTCTGGCCCTCGGAATAGACAGCGGTCACACCATGTGAAGCGATCTCCATGATCACAAACGCAGGGATGCGCATCGCCACGTGGGCCCCCGCTGAGAAGGGAAGCACCTGAATCGTCGTGTTCGGTTCCTGCGCCAGCTCGATCAAGCGTTCCACCTGATTGACCATGACGTCAGCAGTCCCAACTCGCTGACGCAAAGCGCCCTCGGTGACGATCAGCCAAAGTTCTGGGGGATCGGGACGCTTCAGGATGCTCTGCCGTTCCATGCGCACCTCGATCTCGCGGTCCACATCGCTGGTCGGATGCAAGGTCGCTTCGATCACTGCACGCGCATACGCCTCGGTTTGCGCGATTCCCGGGACGAGTTGTGCCTGATAGGACTCGATCGAGGTCGCCTGGGACTCGATATTGGCGTAGGTCCGGTAGCTGCGCTCCAGGTCGAAGGGCTGCCAGCGGTCCGGCTGCCGAGCTTCCTTGCGTAGCGCGAGGACCCGGTCCAGCTGTTCCTCTGCCTCGTAGATCTGTAGCAGGCGCTCGACGGCAGCAGGGCCGGGCACCGAACCGCGATCACCAGGGGTCTCCCACCTCGCCAAGCTGCCGCCCGTGGTGCGCGCGGCCTTCACGACCTCGTTGAACTTACGGTCGCCTCGCATGCGCCTGAGCTCCTGAGCGAGTTGCCACTGAGCAAGCGTGGGGTTGCGGTCCATCCCTGAATCCTGCCTGTTCTTCGCAGTTGGGTACAACTTGGGTCACTTGTAAATGAGACTTGTATTTACGAGTTCAGTGAGCTTCACTGTAACTGGAAGTTGACTCTACGCAGTGGTGGTCTGCTGAGATCCCCGCTGCATCCGCACCGGGAGCCCTCATGGCGCACACGTTCACTACCTCTCGCAGAGTGTTCCGCGCTTCCTGTTGCTGACCCCGTGGAGGCGAGGGCTCGCAGGTGAGCGCTACACCGTGGACCTGTCCCGCCTGCTATCGCACGGAGAACGGCCCACACACGTTGCCGACGCGGCAACGCCCAGGAGGACAGCGACGACCGCCCCGCCCCGGTACAGGGGCCTTCGGAGAACGTCGCGCACTATCGGCTGCCCCCTTCGCAAGCGGGCACGCGAAAGCCCCGGCAGGTGTCGATAACACCCCCGGGGCACGGCCAACCAATATCGGATCCTCCAAAAGGAGCCACTGGCATGTTCATTCTGCCTCGTCACCCCGACCCCGCGCCCCCGGCTGTGCACAGCCTGTGGGAGCCCCGCCTCTACCCCGGGACCCTGGCCACCACCGCCCGTGTCCGCGCGGACCTGCGTCGAGACCTCTCCCAGCTTCCGGACCCGTGCTCGGACCTGACCGAGTCGATCGTCCTGTGCGCCAGCGAGATGTTCGCGAACGCGTGCGACCACTCCACGTCCGGCGAGGAGGGAGGCAGGGTCATCCGCACCCTGACCACCCCCGGCGAGCGCGTGATCCGGCTGTCGGTCATCGACGACGGTTGTCGCGACACCGGCACCCGGCCGAGCATCCCCCACCAGCGCACGACGCAGGAATGGGAGGACGCCGAAAGGGGGCGGGGCCTGCTGATCGTCTCCCACCTCGCCGTCCGCTGGGGAACCAGCCGGGTGGTCGACTTTCCTTTCTGCGAAGGGCTCGGCACCGTCCTCTGGGCGGACTTCTCCGTCTCCTCCCTGACGGGAGCCGTCCGATGAGCACCTCCACCCTCGCCCCCGGCATGCGCCGGGTCCTGGACGCGCCCCGTGGCCGACGCTTCAGCCGTCCGGCAGCCCGTCCGGCAGTGCGACCGACGCCGAGCCCGACACCCCCGTCCAGGCCCGCGCCGCTGCCCCCGCTCGCCTCGCTGGGCCGGACCCCGCGCGAGCGCGAACTGCTCGCCCAGATGCCCGACACCCCGCGCCTGCGCTACCGGTTCACCCACGGCGACCTGCCTCCGTGGATGAACGTGCCCAGGCCCCAGGACCCCCGCCCAGACGTGGCTCCGGCCCTCGACCCGGTTCCCCGCCCTGCTCCTCGGCCCCGGCCCGAGCCCGGCGACGGGCCCAGGCCCGCACTCGTCCCGATCCCCCGCCCCCGGCGCGAGCGCACGCCTCTGCCGCCGCTTCCGCGCAGGTCGGACCGGCCCCGCCGTCCGGCGAGCCACCGCAGGCCCCGCCGCCGCGTCGGCTGGACGGCGGCCTGCTACGCCCTCGCCTCCGGCGCCGGGGCCCTCGCCCACCACCTCACCGGATTGCTGGTCTGAACTGCCGCACCACGGAACCATCCAGGAGGCCGCACCGGAGTGAGGGGCCCGGTGCGGCCACGGGATGTCAAACGATCAGGGGACGGGGAATGCTCTCCTGAACCCGGTCGTCACCCCCATCACTCGGATTGCAGCTCCGCCACTGAACTGTGAAGGCCGTTGCGTTGGAGGCTGGCGAGCACGTCGGCGACCGTTCCGGGTGGTTTGCGCCATGAGTCGGCGATCTGCTGCGCGCAGGACCAGACCACTTTCCGGTCCAGGTGGACCTGGTCGAGGACGAAGTCATCCGGACTCTTGGCCTCGATGTCCCACCCGTCCAGGACCGATGACGGGAAGTCGGCCAGGTTCTCCGTGACGATCACCTGGGCACGTGCACGGATGGCGGCGGCCAACACGTGCCGATCATCGAGGTCGGGTAGGTCCAAGGACTCGATCAGCGGTTCGTAACCCGTGACGAGGCAGTCCCGGATCGCGGAGATCATGAGCTTCCTCGTGCGCAGCAGAGCGTCGGCCGACAGCTCCGGGCGGTTCTTCCTGAGGTTGTCGAAGGTCTCGTCCAGGATCTGGTGAGTCCACCTCGCCTGGATCAGACCCGCCTGCGCCATCCTCCTGCGTCACTCTGAGGGGCAAATCCCGCAGCGTATTCGGGTAAAGGACGTTCGCATCGTAGATGACGACGAAGGGCATGTCAGTCCAGGCCCAGTTCCCGGTTCATCGCGGACAGTTCGTCGGCGGCCTCACGGCGGCGTTGGTCGTCCCTGCGCATGTACTCCAGCAGAGAGCCCGCGCGGACCCTGCGGTGCGTGCCGACCTTGCGATAGGTGATCTCCCCGGCTTGGAGGAGGCCGATCAGGTGAGGACGTGAGACGTTGAGCATGTCCGCTGCCTGCTGGGTCGTCAGCTCGGCGTGGTCCGGAACGATCGAGACCCCGCGTCCGGCCGCCATGTGCGCGAGCACACCGGCCAGTAGCTCGACGGCCGATCGCGGTAGCAGGAGTTCTTCCTCGCTGTCCTCGACGGCTACGGGAACAGGTGTCAGCTTTTCTTGGTGCTGGTCCAGGTAACGGCGGATCCGAGGCAGGGCGCTCGCGGCTGCCTGAATCTGTTTGGTGTCCGGGTGCGAAGACAACACTGTCATGGTGACTCCTCGCTTGGTGCCAGGGCGGAGATCCGTCCTGTATTCGCATTATCCGCAGCAAACGAAGCAAACGCAAGATGGCTGGCTGTCTACCTTCCCCGCCCTCGGGCTCTGTGCCTGTTCTCGGCCCTGGGCCCGGCGGCGCCAGGCCCGAACCCCACCTCATCACGCCCCGACTCGACGACTCCGGGACCGGCGGGCTCTTCGGCTTCCGGTTCTGAACCGGTCGGCCGCCGGCCGCATACGGCCCGCCCCGCCCCGAAAACGGGTGGCGGCGAGCCGGGCGCGTCGTCTACCCTCCCAACCGTGCCCGAATCGGTTGACCTGGCCGCCTAGCGGCGGCCGACACCACGTCTCTTCCGCCGCATCAGTGACCACCACCGGTGCGGTACCTCCGTGCTGCCCCGGTTCCGTTCCTGAACGCCCGGAGCCTCCGACTTGTCCACACCACATCGCGGCGGGGTCGTCCTCGCCGCCGTCCTCCTCTCCACGCTCATGTTCCCGCTGGCCATCACCGGCGCCTCGGTGGCACTGCCCGCCGTCCAGGCCGAACTCGGCGGCGGTCCGACCGCCCTCCAGTGGGTCGTCAACTCCTACAACGCCTGCTTCGCGGCCTTCCTCGTGTGCGCCGGGTCCGTCGCCGACGCGATCGGCCGGCGGCGCGTGTACGCGGCGGGCATCCTCCTCTTCTGCGCCAGCGGACTGCTGTGCCTGTTCGCGAACGACATCGCCGCGCTGAACCTGCTCCGCGCGGTCGGCGGTGTCGGCGCCGCGGCCGCTGTCGCCGGGGGCAGCGCGATGGTCGCCGCGGCCTTCGAGGGGCCCGCGCGGGCGCGGGCCTTCGGCCTGATCGGCACGGTGCTGGGCGCGGGCACCGCGTTCGGTCCCGCCGTCGGCGGGCTGCTGGCCGACACCCTGGGCTGGCGGGCCGCGTTCGCGTCCCCGGCCGCGGTCGCCGGACTCGTCCTGCTGCTGGTCCCGCTGCTGCCCGCGCTGCGCGGCACCGGGAGGCCGGTCGACTGGCCGGGCGCGATCCTGTTCACTTCGGCGCTGGTCACCCTGATCGCCGCACTGGTCGAGGGCCCAGAACGAGGGCTGCCGGTGATGCTGGCGGGGCTGGTGGTGTCGGCTGTGCTGATGGGCGCCTTCGCCCTGGTCGAACGGCGCAGGCGCGACCCCCTGGTCGACCTGGCACTGCTCGCCAACCGCAGGTTCGTCGCGTACGCGCTGGCCGCCGCCGCGTTCATGGCGGTGCTCGTGCCCCTGCTCGTGTACCTGCCCTCGTACCTGATCGCCGTGGTCGGGCTGGGCGCGGCCCAGGCCGGCCTGTGGCTGCTGATGCTCACGGGGCCGACGCTGTTCCTGCCCACCCTGGGGGCGGAGCTGGCCGCCCGCCTGCCCCACGCGGTGGTCGTGGTGGGCGCCCTCGCCCTGTGCGGCGCGGGCTCGGCGGGCCTGCTGGTGCTCGGCCCCGACGTCACGCCGTGGGCGCTCCTGCTCCCGTTCCTGCTCGTCGCGACGGGTGTGGGCCTCACCAACGGCACGATCGACGGCATGGCGATGGGGGTGGTGCGCGTCGAGCAGACCGGGGTCGCGGCCGGGGTGTTCAACGCGACCCGTATCACCGTGGAGACGGTCGCCCTCGCCTGCGTCGGTGCGGTCCTGGCGGCGCTCACCGGCGGCCGTCTCGCGGGGGAGGGGTTCACGGACGCGTTCCACGTCGTGGCCCTGGCCCTGGCGGGGGTCGCCGCCCTTGCCGTGGCGGGGGTCCTCGTCCTCGGAGGGCGCAGGGAGGCGGAAGCGGAGAAATCCCCCTTCTCCTGACGAGGTGAGGGGCGGGGCCGCCGGGCGGAATGCCCGGTCGGCGACCCCGCCCCGGCGACCCCGCCCCGGCGGGCCCGGCTACGCGAGGTCCTCCTCGTCGGGCCGTACCGAGTCGGGGCTGAGCGGGTCGTGCCCCACCGACATCAGCCGGTGCCG